>CAMYNR010000086.1 GCA_947259715.1 uncultured Desulfuromonadales bacterium | reverse complement strand
ACACCATCGACGGCGAAACCTATTGGGACGAGTCGGCCTGCTACCTATTTCAGAGCGATGAGATCGACCGGCTCGAAGAGGCCACCGCCGAACTCCACGCTCTGTGCCTGCAGGCGGTGGAATGGGTCATCGAGAAAGACCTTTTCAGTCGGCTGCGCATTCCCATCGCCCTGGCGGAGCTGGCCGTGCGCTCCTGGCGAAGCGGCGAACCGAGCCTGCTAGGGCGCTTTGACCTGGCCTATGACGGCCACAACCCGCCCAAGCTGCTGGAATACAACGCCGATACTCCCACCTCCCTGCTGGAGGCTTCGGTCGTTCAGTGGTTCTGGCTGCAGGAGGTTTTTCCCCAGGCGGATCAGTTCAATTCCATCCATGAAAAGCTGATCGAGACCTGGCGGGAGCTTTTCCCCCCTGGCAACACTCCGATATATTTTTCCTGCGTGGCTGATGCCCCCGAGGATCAGGGCAACCTGGAGTATCTCATGGACACCGCACTGCAGGCCCGCCTTCCGGTGCGGTTTATCGGGATAGAGGACATCGGCTACGACAGGGCCGGAGGAAGGTTCTGCGATCTGGACAATGAGCCGATCGACACCCTGTTCAAGCTTTACCCGTGGGAATGGCTGGCGCAGGAGGAATTCGGCCTCCACCTGCAGCGCAGCGGTCTCAGGCTCATTGAGCCGGCATGGAAGATCATTCTCAGCAACAAGGGAATTCTCCCCCTGCTCTGGGAGTTTTTCCCCGGCCATCCGCTGCTCCTCGAAGCCCACTTTGACGAAGGCTGCATGAAGGGCGATTACGTCAGCAAGCCCTTCTTCTCCCGCGAAGGGGAAAACGTGCAGATTCACCGTGCCCAAAACCCTCTCGCGATACCGGGGTCCTACGGGGATAACGGCTGCATCTATCAACGCCACACCTCACTGCCGAATTTTCAGGGCAACTTTCCGGTTATCGGCTCCTGGGTCATCAGTGGCGCGCCTGCCGGCATCGGTGTCCGGGAAGATTCTCTGGAGATCACCACCAATGAAAGCCGCTTTATACCCCACTTGTTTCGAGAATAATGTCGATCCTCTGGTTCGGAGACTCTGAAGGCATGTCCGATTGTAAAACTGCTGGCGTCGGTAAGCCGGTCCTGAGTGCAACAGCTAGCCGACCATACGCTGGTTTCTGGCACCGCCTGGCCGCGGGCCTCATCGACTTTTTACTGCTGGCCCCCATTAGCCTGCCCTTTTTATGGATTGCGGGGTTCTCCCGCAGTATTGCGCTGGTCAGTGGCGTGCTGGCTGGCCTTTGCTACGCCGGATACGTGGTGTGCTGCCATGGGCAATGGGGAAAAACCTTCGGCAAGATGGTGATGCGAATCGATGTTATCCGGTTGAGCGGAGAACCGCTCGGCTGGGGCAAGTCTGCTCTGCGCCACAGCGGTGAGCTGGTTTTCGGACTGCTGGCCGCCGTAGGATGCGCTACGGCTTTTGCCGCTATCTCCAAAGAGTCCTTCGAATCGCTCGGCTGGCTGCAACAACAGATGCTGGTCGAAGAGCATCTACCTGCGTGGATCGCTTATGTCGAGCTGCTGGCCTCGTTATGGGTGGCCAGCGAACTGGTCGTTCTTCTGTTCAATAAAAAACGCCGCTCCTTGCACGATTTTCTGGCCGGCTCGGTGGTGGTCCGCGATGGCGGAAGGCTCCGATGGCTTCCTCTTTGTCTTCTGCTGGCAGCCCTCCTGGCCGTTCCGATACTGCTGGCCCGGGATGCAGCACTGAGCCCCGAGGCGCGGGCCTGGATGGCCCCCCGCCAGCCGGATATCGCCAAAAAAGACAATGCCTATTTCGCTGTCATGGGGTTTAATGCTCCGGCCGCCGACAACCCTCATCGGGCCGGGGTGGAATCGGTGCAGGCCTTTGAAGACGCTTTAGTCAGAGATTATGACGGCGTCGACACTCGTTTTACCGACTACGACGGCTACCCTCCGGAGAGCCCCTTTTCCTTGACTGAAGATACCGAGGCGTTGTTGTGCCGTGTCGAGAAGGGCCCGTGCCTGGAAACATTCGCCACCCGGTCCGAGCCGCTTCGCGAGCAGCTGGTAAGGCACGAGCCGCTGCTCAGCAGGTACCTCAATCTCTATAACTACCCCGAATACCGCACCGCATCCACGGCCGACCTGAAGACCCCCCTACCCCAATTGGCTCCCCTGTTCAAAGCCCACCGGCTGTTGCAGGCCGAAATCGGCGTGGAGGCGATGACCGGAGACAAAGACAAGGCACTGCAGGCTCTGCAGCGGGATATCGCCTATCTTCGAGGGTGGATGGCCAAGGCCGATACGCTTCTGGTGAAGCTGGCGGCGGCAAACCTGTTGTTCAGAGACCTGCACCTTTACGCCCAGCTGCTGGATGCCGGGGACGTTGGGCAGCCCGGCCTGACGGCCCTCGGCGACCGGATCATCCCCCTGAGCGGGGAGGAGCGTTCGCTCTCTATGGCGATGCGCCGGGAATTCCAGGGGCTGGCGCGGGTTTATCTCTCTCTCGAAAGGCAGGGCGCAGTCTACCATGACTTCAATCTGCCCCCATGGTCCGGCCTGGGCCTTCTTCTCTATAAGCCCCATGCCAGCATAAACCGCGGCTATCTCCCCTATCAGAAGGCCGCGGCTCAGAGCGAACAGCCCGCTTTCGTCTTCGCCCGGCATTTTTCAGAAGAGGATGGGGTGCGCCCCGGCTTTGAGGACTATCTATACAACCATGTAGGAACCGTCCTTAACTCCATCGCCCTGCCTGAATTTAAAACCTATATCGCCCGGATGCATGACCTCGATGGGCTGATCCGCCTGGTGCAACTGAAACGCCTCATCCGAGTTGGTGGACTCACTGCGGAGCAGATCCCGGGATTGTTGGTACAACAGCGGGAACAGTACTCCAATCCATACACCGGAGAGCCGATGCTCTGGGATGCCCGCAGGCAGGTGCTTTATTTTGAAGGTCCGGGAGAAGAGGAGGGTCGCCGGGAGTTGTCGCTTCTTTTTTGACCGGCTCCCTTCATGGAAGGGGTCACCACCTGAAGAGTTGGAAAAATACATTAGTCTGTAGGCAGCCAGATAATGTTGAATAGCCGATACCAATAAACAAAAAACAAAGGAAAAGCCATGAACGAAGACAAATCCATAATTGATCCGCCAGATGAAACAATCGATAACCTGTTCATAATTGAGCCTATCTCCCCGCCTAAAAAACGATTATTGGCCCTTTTCCTGGCGGGATTTCCTCTGACGGGGTTGCTGGGAATCGATCGTTTTTACTTGGGTCAACAACAACTCGGAGTGTTTAAATTACTTACGTTGGGGGGCCTGGGCCTGTGGTGGTTTATTGACGCTACCTTGCTGTTGCTTGACGCACTTATGTATTCCTTTGGCAGAGATAAGGGTTTTCGCAAAGACGCGGCCGGGCAAGAGTTGAAGGGAGGACTTTCGATGTATCGCT
>CAMYNR010000085.1 GCA_947259715.1 uncultured Desulfuromonadales bacterium | reverse complement strand
AGTTCAATCCCGGCCTCCGTGGCGGCGTCCTGCAGGTGCTTGATGAAAATTTGGCGGACCGCGGGGGTGTCACCGAGCCCCTGCATGACGGGCAGGGGAACGAAGTCTGCTGCGGTCAACTGCGACTTCCAGGAGTCTTCATCATCACCCGCCATGTCGTTGCTTGCGTGGTCGCCGGCGACCACCATCAGCGGCTTGAGCAGCACCTTCTTGTTTTCGCTCTGCTGCAATTTTACCAGGACCTCGTCGAACTCCGGATGCCCTTCGACCAGGCCGACGAGGGTTTTTACCTGGGGATAGGTCAGGTTCATCAGCAGCTCGAATTCGTAGTAGAGGCCGGTCGAGAGATGTTCGTTGCCGTGCCCCATGTAGACCAGCGTGGCCTGTTGCTGTTCCGCCTGCTGAACATCATCCGCCAGCGCCTCGGCGAGTTTCTGCAGATCCTCCTGGTAGGGATACCTGGCCCCCCAGGTGCCCATCAGCGGCCGGCCGAGGGCGATCTTGGCGAATGGCCGCCAGCGCTCCTTTACGGTGTCGATGGCCAGCAGTCCGTTGATGTAGGCTTCCAGGTCAAGATACTCCTCGCCGTGGGTCAGGTGAGTCGGCTGTACTACAATTGTTTTATAGCCCTGGTCCTGAAGGTCGGCGAGGGTGCCGAGCACGTTCTTGATCCGGTAGAAATATTCGGGAACCTCCGGGTGAGCTTTGCGGTAGTCGCTGTCGGCGGCCCGGCCGTGCCACTTTTTACGGATAATGTTCGAGGTAAAAGCCATCTGTACCGGGGTCTGCGGGTAGGCCGCCTCGATGTCGCGAACAATCGCCAGCAGCGAGTCGACGGCAGCAGGGTAACTGGTGCCGAAAGCGGCAACCACGATCGCAGTCTTTTCTTTGGCCATGGCGTATCCTCCGCTACCAGAGAGCAGCAAGCCGATCAGCAAACTGATGAGCAGTCTGTACAGCATCTGTGGTTCCTTTAAAGTACAAAACAATGAAAAAGCCCGCAGACCCAGATCGGGTCTGCGGGCTTCAGCCGTTTTGGAAGCATTGCAGTCGGCCAGCCTCCCAAATCCCCGGGGAGTGCGCTGGAGTGTTTGCCCGGCAGGTCTTCTGGCTTGCGAGTCATTCTTGGAAACCGCCTTCCCGACTGCTTAGTCAGTGGCTCTCTGGTCCCTCGTCATCGCTTACAGCGGCGGGTCCGCGGGGGATTTTCACCCCTCTTCCCTGGGCCGGACAAAGTTCAATTGTCGAAATGCTCTTATACGGCAGGCGGCCAAGTGAGTCAAGCGCCGCGCTTATTCTACCGCTTTGAAACCGACTCCGGATTGATAAGGGACCAGGACAATCTCGGTGCGCCGGTTCTGCGCCCGTCCTTCGGCGGTGTCATTACTGGCGACCGGCTGATATTCGCTGTAGCCGCAGGTGGCCAGACGTTCACCGGGAACGCCGGCCTGGTCCTGCAGGTAATGCACGATATTGGTGGCGCGGGCGGTGGAGAGCTCCCAGTTGCTCGGAAAACGTTCCCTCAGCCGACTGCTGATCTGCACGTTGTCGGTGTGCCCCTCGATGCGCAGGGCTTTGTCTGGGAATTTACCGAGGACGTCACCCAGGCTGCGGAGGGCTTTCTGCCCGGAGGGTTTGACCTCGGCCTTGCCGGAGTCGAAGAGGATCTTGTTGAGCATATTGACCGACAGTTTGCCTTCCAGGTTGGAAATTGTCACTTCTCCCCGCTTGATCTCATCCTCCAGGGCGCCGACCAGCTGATCGTAGGTGCTTTTAACCTTGGCCAGCCGGGCTTCGCGGGCGATCTTCTCTTTTTCCAACTGCTGGTTCAGTTCTTCGATGGTCGCCAGCAGTTGATCGTTGGTCTGTTGCATATCGGCCAATTGCTGCTGGTGTCGACTCAAATTGCCCTGTTGGCGTTCCTGGTTGGCCTGAGCGGCCAGCAGGTCGCGCTGCAGCTTTGAATTCTGCTGTAAGACCTCGACCAGTCGGTTGTTGAGATTTGAGCGTTCATCCTGCAGGGCCTTCTTATCCTGCCGGAGCTGATCTTGTTCGGCGGTCAGTTCCTGGACGTCGCGACGCAGCAGGTCGGCTTCGTTGACCTTTTGCTGAAAAGTATTTTTGCTGACGCAGGCGCTCAGGCAGAAGGTCAGGGTAAGCAGCAGGCACAATAGACCTTTGTTCATTTTTAGGGCTCCTGTTTTTAGGCGTTTCCAGACAAGAAGAAATAAGCCCCATATGTACCACAAGGTGAAGAAATGTAAAGCGGATTTCCTTTGCCATAACAGGTGTTTTCGGTTGCGGGGGCGGTTGCCGGTGTGCTATAGATTGATCTCTTTTGTAGAATTTTCTGTCAGTATTTTCAAGGGTATTGCTGCCTGATCGGGAGTTTGATCGATGTTTGAGATTGAGCGGATTGTCCGCGCCGCCCTGGAAGAGGATATCGGCCTGGGAGATGTGACCACTGAAGTCACTGTCGCCCCGGATGCGATGGCGCGCGCTGAACTGGTCGCTAAAGAGGATTTTACCCTGGCCGGGATTAATGTCGCTGCCGAGGTCTTCAAAACCCTGGATGCTGGCGTCGCTTTTGAAAAGCTGCTCGAAGACGGTCAGGGGGTGCGCCGCGGTGAGGTGATCGCCTGGCTCAAAGGGCGGGCTGCTATTCTTCTGCAGGGGGAGCGGGTCGCTCTGAATCTGCTGCAGCGCATGAGCGGTATCGCGTCGCTGACAGCCCAGTATGTCGAAGCGGTTCGCGGCACCGGAGCGGCCATTGTCGATACGCGCAAAACCGTCCCGGGATTGCGGGCGCTGGATAAGTACTCCGTGCGAATGGGTGGTGGACGCAATCATCGCATCGGGCTCTTCGATGGGGTCCTGATCAAGGAAAATCATGTCGCCGCCGCTGGTGGTATCGGCCCGGCCATCGAGCGGGCCCGAAAACGTCTGCCGCATACCCTGAAAATAGAGGTTGAGACCCGGGACCTGGCTGAGGTTCAGCTGGCGCTGGATGCCGGCGCCGACATAATCATGCTCGACAATATGTCTCTCGATGAGATGCGCCGCGGGGTCGAACTGATCGCCGGCCGGGCTCTGGTGGAGGCTTCTGGTGGGGTCAACCTGGAGCGGGTCCGCGATATTGCTGAAACAGGTGTTAATATTATCTCTGTCGGCGCCCTGACCCACTCGGTCAAGGCGGCCGATATCTCCATGCTGTTTGACCAATAGCGGTGCGCTATGATGGTCTGGAACGTTCATCCATCAGGCCTTTAAATTTAGATAGTGAGAGGCGTACATTGTACGCCGCACAAGCAAGGCCGCAGATTGACGCAGAGATTGCGAAAAAGGGCCGTTTCCGGGTGGAAACTAGATAACAGAGGAGTGCCATTGACCTCACGCGATCAGATTCTCAGCCTGTTCCGTCGTAACCTCGGTGATTTCGTTTCCGGGCAGGAGATCAGCCAGGCGCTGAATATTTCTCGGGCGGGGGTCTGGAAACAGGTCGAACTGCTGCGCGAACTCGGCTTTGAAATTGAAGCTCAGCGTTCCCGCGGATACCGCCTGCTGGGCGGTCCGGAACTGCTCCTGGCCGAGGAGATTCAGGCTGGTCTGGGCAACGCGCGAATCGGTTGCACCCTCGAATGCCTTGACGAGGTCGACTCGACCAATGCCCGGGCGCGGCAACTCGCCGAAGCTGAGGCGGTGGATGGAACGGTGATCATCGCCGACCGACAAAGCGCCGGCCGAGGTCGCCTGGGTCGGCGCTGGGAATCCCCATCCGCAGTCAATCTGTACTGTTCCATTCTGCTGCGCCCCCAGATCCCGGTGCAGCAAGCCCCTCAGCTGACCTTTCTTTCTGCCGTCGCCGTCGCCGAAACACTCAATGAACTCTACCATCTTCCCGCCAGAGTAAAATGGCCCAACGATGTTCTGGTCAGGGGGGCAAAAATCGCCGGCCTGCTCAATGAGATGAATGCCGAAACCGAACAGATCCATTTCGTGATTCTCGGTATCGGCGTGAATCTGAATATGACTGCCGAGCAGTTCCCGGCGGGAATTCTCTACCCGGCCACCTCGGTATTGCTGGAGACTGGTGAGGCGATCGAGCGGACTGAATATATCCGCTGCCTGCTGAACAAGCTCGACCAGTATTACAGTGAATTTCTGGTTGAGGGCTTTGTGCCGATACGCCGCCGCTGGGAGGCCTTGTGCGAGCTGATGAATGCCGACTTGACAGTGATGGGGCACTCCGGCTACAGCTGGCCGATGGCCAGGTTGAGCGAGTTCTGGCAGGTGATGTTAAGCCGCTGCAAGGTCAGCGGGACTGAGTTTAAACTGCCAGCCTGAGCTGCAGCTCAGACTGGTCAAAAGAATGATGTGGAGTTCGCAGCAATGCTTCTTGTCATAGATGTCGGCAACAGCAATACGGTCCTGGGGATTTACCAGGACGAGCTGTTAAAAAAAGATTGGCGGGTCGGAACCGATAAGTACCGGACGGTGGATGAATACGCCATGCTGATCAATGATCTCTTCCGCTTGTCAGATTTAAACTTCAGTGACCTTTCGGCGGTCATCGTTTCCTGCGTGGTCCCGCCGATGCTGAATACCCTGGAGAATCTGTGTCGGCAGTATTTCAAGCTCACCCCATACGTGGTCGGGCCGGGGATTAAGACCGGAATGCCGATTCAATACGAAAATCCTCGAGAGGTTGGCGCCGATCGGATCGTTAATGCTGTTGCCGCCTACGAGCAATGCGCCTGCAGTCTGATCGTGGTCGATTTTGGCACGGCAACCACTTTCGACGTTATCTCCGCTGATGGTTGTTATCAGGGTGGGGCGATCGCCCCCGGGGTGGGCATCTCGGCCGAGGCTCTTTTCGAGCGGGCCAGCAAGCTGCCTCGCGTTGAGTTCAGCCGGCCGCCGCAGATTATCGCAAAAAATACCGTTAACAGCATGCAGGCAGGAATCTTTTTCGGCTATGTCGGACTGGTGGAAGGGATTGTCAGCCGGATGAAGGCTGATATGCCCGACAGACCCAAAGTCGTTGCCACCGGTGGTCTGGCCGCCCCGATTGCTGCTGCCACCGAGGCCATCGATCTGGTGGAGCCTTTCTTGACCTTAGAAGGGCTGCGGATTTTATATCAACGAAACCGACAATGAGCGCTGCGTGGCCCTGTTTGGCGTTATCGGGAGCCTGGGGCCATAGCCGATTGTGAGGTCAATAGGTTTTCTGCGACGTAGCTACGTCGTTCATATGGAGGATCTGTTATCGCGGAACTCCGCTGAAGGTTCCCTTTTTATCTGGAAAAGGAGCGATTCATGGGAAAGTACGACACGGCAAAATTGAGAAATCTGGGGATTGTGGCGCACAACAGCGCCGGGAAAACATCGCTGGTTGAGGCGATTCTGTTTAATACCGGGATGAACCCCAAGCTCGGCAAGGTCGATGATGGTTCCTCATCGATGGATTTTGAAGAAGAAGAGATCAAACGCCATGCGACCCTGTCCGCAAGTCTGAACCACTGTACCTGGAACGACCACAGCCTGCACATCGTCGATACCCCTGGAGTCAGCAACTTTCTGCACGATACCCGACGCTGTCTGCGTGTGCTGGGCGGCGCTGTGGTGATCGTTTCCGCAATCTCCGGAACCAAATCCCAGACCAAGCAGATCTGGAACTGGTGCGATCAGTTCGAGGTTCCACGCATCGCCTTTGTCAACAAGATGGACAAGGAGCGCGCCGACTTTCTCAAAGCCGTCGATGACATGGAAAAGTCCCTTGGAGCACGCGGGGTGGTTGTTACCATGCCGATCGGAGCCGAAGAGGATTTCAAGGGGACGGTTGATCTGATCAAGATGCGCGCCCGGATCTACAAGTTCGATGAGAAAGGCACCTACGACGAAGTTGACATCCCGGCCGAACTGATGGACGAGGCCGAACGGCTACGGGAACTACTGCTCGAAGCGGTTGCCGAGTCGGATGACGAGTTGATGGAAAAATATTTGGAAGGGGAGGCCCTGACCGAAGAGGAAATCCTCCGCGGCTTGCGCGAAGGGACCCTGACCGGTGTCTTTACTCCGGTCTTCTGTGGCAGCGCCACCGCCAATATCGGCATCCGTCAACTGCTTGATTATATTGTCGCTTGTATGCCGTCCCCGATCGACAAAGGTGTGCAGATCGGTGTCAAGCCGGATACCGATGATCCTGTCGAGCGGCAGCCGAGTGAAGATGAGCCGTTTTCGGCGATGGTATTCAAAACCATCAACGATCCCTATGCCGGAAAATTGACCCTGATGCGCCTCTATTCTGGAACCTTGGCTCCCGATACCGTGGTTTATAATCCGAATAAGGATGAAAAAGAGCGGATCAGCAACATCTTTGAGCTGGAAGGCAAGAAGCAGGCGCCGCTGCAATTGGCGGCGGCCGGAGATATTATCGCCGAGCGTTGCGGAGTACGACCGCTGGCAACACGCAAGCGTGGGGATAGCTCGATTGACGTTCAACAGCTATCGCGCAAACACGTGATCGAGATGTCCGCCGAGCAGAATCACATCAGTATTTTCGGTGGTAAATTGAC
>CAMYNR010000084.1 GCA_947259715.1 uncultured Desulfuromonadales bacterium | reverse complement strand
AGCTAAATAGTGAGCATCCGGAAACACCGGATGCCACTGTCAGGTTTCCAGATTGGAAACGAGCAATTTTTTGCAAGGTCAAGGAAATCAAGGCATTGCGCGGAGGCGTACATTGTACGCCGCACAAGCAATGCTGCAGATTGACGTAGAGATTGCGAAAAAGGGCCGTTTCCGGATGGAAACTAAATAATAGTGAATACCGGCCTGTGGATTTGCTCTTCAGGCCGGTTTTTCGACTGACAAATCAGCAATCGCTGAAAGGCTATGGCGGAGGTGTAACCTGCACCCTGCTAATCGTAGATTCTTATCACAGTTTCAAAATTCATCTTGAGGGCAAGTTTTCCTACTGGCAGAGCGTTGGCTTGGCAAGCATCAGAAGACCGATTCGCCGGTGAGGGTGGTAAACAGCTCAAGCGCCCGGGTCCCGGCCAGGGAGTTGCCCGAGTCATCGAGCCCCGGCGACCAGACGCAGACGGCAAACCGTTTCGGCATCACCGCCAGAATGCCACCGCCGACCCCGCTCTTGCCCGGCAGGCCAACGCGGTAGGCGAAATCGCCCACGGCATCGTAAGTGCCACAGGTCAAGAGCAGAGAATTGATGTATTTCACCAGTTTCGGCGTCATGATGCGATCGCCGCTCAGGGGGGCGAAACCGTCGTTGGCCAGAAAAAGGGCCGCCTCGCACAGTTCGCGGCAGCTCATGGCGAGGGAGCAGTGGTGAAAGTAGGCGTGGAGGACCCGGTCAGGGTCGTTTTTTAGGTTGCCGAAGCTCTTGATGAAGTGGGCCATGGCCTTGTTGCGGTGGCCGGTTTCCTGCTCCGAGCGGGCGACCCCCAGGTCGAAATCGACATCTGCACTGCCACTCAGCCCGCGCAGCAGATCGCGTACCGTCTCTATGGCGTTATCCAGAGCGCTGAGGATGACGTCGGTGACCACCAGGGCGCCGGCATTGATGAAGGGATTGCGCGGCTTGCCGTTTTCGTGTTCAAGCTGGACCAGGGAATTGAAGGGATTACCCGAGGGCTCGCGTCCCACGCGCGTCCACAACTCGTCGCCGGCGATCTGCAACGCGATCACCAGGGTGAAGAGCTTGGAGATGCTCTGGATGGAAAAGCGCTCATCCGCCGCCCCGACGGCGAAGCTCCGACCGTCGACGGTGCGCACCGCCATACTGAACTTATCGCCCGGCACCCGCGCGAGTTCGGGAATGTAGTCGGCGACCCGCCCTTGGTCGAGCAGGGGCCGAATCTCGGCGTGGATCTGTTCGAGAATCGGTTGATAATCCATGCCTAAGCGTCGGCGCGCCTTGACAGCGACCAAAATGCCTCAGAATTCATTGACACGACTAACCATACGGGACACTAGGACATTTGCGGGATTTTTAAATGTATTAAGAATTTCAATTGCCTGGAGTTGATTCAAGGCTCATTTCACTTTTGGTTATAATCCGGTCAGAAAGAGCACCAACCGCAACCGCAAAAGCCTTGGACCTGTTCCAGTCCAAGAGCACCTTAAAATTGTTATAAACTAAATAAAATGGACCGCCAAAATCATTGGCCGAAATAAGTGAGGCATCGAAATCGCTTCGGGGTAGGGCTTTTCCATCGCTGCGCCTAACGCCAAGTGCCTGCCACCTGGATAGTGGGAGGCGGGTGTTCAGACCAACCAAGGTTCGGTCGAAATTTTCGGGCACCACAACTTGGTGTCCCCAAGTCTGATCATATTCCCAACCAAATTCTTTAAGGTAATTGGCAGCAGAAGCCAACACATCTGGGATTGAACTCCAGATGTCGATGCGACCATCGCCGTCTGCATCCGTGGCATAGGAGCGGAATGATGAAGGCATGAACTGGCACTGTCCCATTGCGCCGGCCCAAGAACCTTTCATGCGTTTCAACCGAATGTGGCCTGCATCTAATATATGCAGTGCATCAATAAGTTCCTTGCGGAAATAGGTACTACGGCGCCCATCATGGGCTAAGGTGGCCAGAGAATGAATGACGGGAAAACTTCCGGTATGCTTACCAAAGTTCGTCTCGATTCCCCATAGAGCAACAATGAAGCGCCTCTGCACACCGTATTTTTTTTCCACCCGCCCGAGCCAAGTAGGATAGCGGCTCAGCATCCGGCGGCCATCTGCGATCCGTTTCTCACTGACCCGGGCCGCGACATAATCTTCTATAGTCTGCGTAAACTCTGGCTGTTTTCGATCGAGTTCAATCACACGCGGTAGAGGTTCCCGTAAATCAGCTAAGGCCGCCTCCAGGGTTTCTTGCGAAACGCCGGCGGAGATTGCTTCAATTTGTAGATTTTTCAACCATTCCCTAAAATCACTTCCAGGATCCATCGCTAATGCACTTGTTGCGAAGAACCAGTAAACACTAACTATGATTAGAATAGAACTGCTGAGATACCTCATCATTCGAATCCCTCATCAGAATGTTAACACTGGGAAAATAAAAGGAGTCAATCGCACTGCATGCAGTCTATTCTATCAGTTTAGTAGCTCAAGGTTTTTTTCTCCCAGGTATGGGCATTTCTATTTTTTTGTTTATCGCACAACCAAACGGGTGCCCGCTATTGTGCTCTTTCTTGCCGACTTAATTGCCAAACCGGGCAGTTGACTACTGGCGAAATCGTGCCGTTGCTCTGCCACTTAAAAAGTTTTGGAAGGGTTCAGGCCAGCAATGAAAGTGAAAATATGAAGAACCTTCCCTGGTTTCCATAGAAAAATTTGGATTCTGCTATCCTTAATGAGCAGAAAGGAGCGTGATCATGAAAATACTGCTGACCATTCTTTGTGCGGCGATCATTCTCTGCCAGCCGATCGTCGCATCCGCCGCCTCATTCCCGAAGACCATTCAACTTCAAGAAACCACCTCAGCCCCGATGGGCACCGAGATAAGCAGCAAAAAATTCATCAAATACTCCAATGATCCGCGCCAGTACCAGGAATACGAAGAGCGGGTGGAAAAAAACATCATGGGCACCAATAAGATCTTTGTCCTGCGGGAAGGGGATAAAGTCTCCACCTACAATCAGACCAAGGGAACCTGCACCATCACCGATATCTCGGCGGTGACAGCTATGGCCGATGGTGCCGACCCGGAAAAGATGGCCGAAGAGATGAGGCGCTCGCTGGGTCTGGTCAAAACCGGATCCTGCGAAGGCGCGGGCCGTCCGGGGGTGCTATATGCTTCAGAAATGGGCCAGGTTTGTTACGATCAAGAGTTTGAGTATGTTGTCTTAGGAACCGATATGATGGGCTCGAAGATGCAGATTACCCAGATAGATTTCAACGCCAAGCTTCCAGAGTTCGCCCTGCCGCTGCCTGCTGGCGTGACCTGCCAGCAGGGGCCGGATCTGGACGCGCTGATGAGCGGCAGGGGCCAGTCCGGTTCGCCCAGTGAACAGCAGAGGAATCGGCCGGATAACCAAGACGCGATGAAACGCGCCCAGGACGCCCTGAAACAGATGCAGGATATGTTCAAGGGCATGGGCCAGCAATAAGCCAGACCACCTAAAGGAGCTTGATCTTCTGTTCAACCATCACCGCCACGCGTCGATAGAGTGCAGGCCCTGCCAGCAACGGGAAAAATAAGACCGGCAGTATTTAAAAAAGGAGTCAAGATTTCTCATGCTGTTCCTAAGAGCCCTCGTCATTCTTATCTGTATATTGATCGCCTTGATCTACTTGGTTTCATTACGGATCAGAGAAGAATACTTCCAGAACAGCGGCCAGTCGCCAGGCTTTTTCCAATGGTATCAGCCGCAATTCAAAGCCTTCCGTCACAACCCGCCAACCCCGGAGGTCGCCAGGCTGCTAAAGCTTCATCGGAAGCTCAGCCTCGTCATGCTCGCCGCGCTGGTCGCCTTTGGCCTGGCGATTCTGGCGGCGGCGCTCGTGGAGACTTGACCAGCTTAGCAGTCACCGGGGTCATTTCGATGAACTTGGTACCCGAAGCCTTGTACAGAGATTTTCAACCACCTCAGTCGTTTTTCGCTAGCTCCGAAACCGCCTGTTCAAACGCTGCCAGATCGTGTTGGATGGTTTGCCACACAATTGCCAGATCAACCCCGAAGTATTCATGTATCAGCTTGTCGCGCATTCCGGCAATCGCCTGCCATGGTAGCTGTGGCTTCTAATGACGGATTTCGGCAGGGATTTTCTTGGTCGCTTCGCCTATGACTTCCAGACTGCGGATGCAGGCGTTGGTGGCTTTGCGATCCGCGCAGAACTCTTCAAATGTCATTCCGGAAGTGAAGTTCCGCAAATCAGCAATCGCCTCAAGAATATCATCCAGAAAATCGCCAATTTCACGCTTACTGGACATAGTCGACTTCTTTGAGGATGCGTTCGCCGATTTTGGGTTTGAGCGCTGCGCGGGTGACCAGGTCGATCTTGGTTCCCAAGAGTTGCTGAAGACGTTCCTCAAGCTGCATGAAGGCAATAAAACCGACCGGCTTGGAGAATTGAACCAGAATATCTACATCGCTTTGGGGGGTCTGTTCGTTGCGGAGATAGGAGCCGAAAATCCCAATCTCCGAGACTGCGTAGTTGTTGTGCAACTCGGTGAGGTGGTCTTTTATGATTTTTTTTATTTCGGTGCTCTTCAGCATGGTCGTCCCAAAAAACTACTTGTAAATTAAGTGTTTATAAGAATTTATAGGTGATGCGCGATGGTTTGTCAATCCATCTGAGAAATGTTGGTGCAGATAGCCGTCTCAGCCATTATGTATCTCTCATTGTGTTTATGGCAGACAAT
>CAMYNR010000083.1 GCA_947259715.1 uncultured Desulfuromonadales bacterium | reverse complement strand
TTTCTCCCTTTCTCAAATCAGTGCATTGAGAACAAAGCATAGCAGTTTTCCGGCTGATTTCTTGCTCCCTGGCCCGGTCAGCAGCTGTCCCCCAGGTTAGTTTAATGAATTTTTTCGGGCTGGGAGAGAGCCATGATTCTCAGGACTTAAAAACCACGTCAAGTTACTGAATAATAGTTGAACCATCCCAGCACAGCCTACCGATTCAGTCTTCAATGAAGCCGGAGTGCAAGTATAAAGTACCGATTTAATGTCGTTTTAATTGACAAAAAAGCTTCTCCCGGGTATGTGTTAGTCTTATTTAATCATAGAGCTTTCAGAAGCGCCCTTGTCACTGGTCGTGATTTGAAAGGGCAATAGTTTACACTCGATGTGGAGAGGCATATGAGCTGGAAAAATCTGCGTATCGGAACCAAATTAACCATCGGCTTCGGTCTGATGCTGTTGCTGATTTTTATCGGGGGGCTGGTTGGCTATTCCGGCCTGAAAACCGTCGACAATGCCCTGACCATCGTCGCTGACGAGGAGGCGCCGATCGTCGAGATGGCCAACGAGATGAAGATCTCCCTCTGGCAAGCGCGCAACACCCTGGAAGAGTTCAAGGGAGCCACCTCGGTGATCGCTAGCAGCGAGGCTGAGGCATTGGACGGCCTGACGGCGACCTATCAGCAGACCCTGGACGATTTTGACAAATATACCGGTGCGATTCTCAAAGGTGCCGATTTAGGCGACGGCGAGGTTGTTCTGCCAACTGACAACAACCAGCTGCGTCAGCTGGTCGAGCAAGCCGACGAGATCCACGATGCCAAATTTCAGGCCGCCGCCCGGCAGATGATGGAGAGCGGCCGACAGATGATCGCCCAGCGCAAGACCACCGACGCTCAGATGAAGGGGATGGAAAACGCCTTTGATGTGCTGATCGCCAAGCTGGATATGCTGGAAGGAATCGCCAAAGAGCAGGTCAAAGAGAATAATGCCAACGCCTGGAGCACCTCCCAGTTTATCGATATCATCAGCAGGGATGTGCCGGTGATCGATGCCGCTATGGAGTTGATGGCCCTGGTGCGCGACGGCCGGATCATTATCGAAGAAGCCTACCAGGCGAATGACCAGCAGACTCTAGATGGCCTGAAAGTTGAGTTTGATGCCCTTTCCGCAGAATTTTCAGCAACCGTCGCGGCCCTGTTCAACGGCGGCACGATCGATGGCACCGAGGTTCCGGCAGTCGGCGATGCCCGTCTCAAAGAGGCTCTGCAGAGTGCTGCAGCACAATTCCCGGCGTTCAAAAAGGACTCCCTGGCGCTGATCGACTCGCAAAGCCAGCTGATCGCCGGCGTGGCCAAGATGAACCTGGCCATGGCCGCCCTGGACGCCGCCGGCGATGAGGCGAATCAACTGCTCGGTCGGGTGGAAGAACTCTCAGGCATGGAAATGCTGGCGGCAAAAACTGCCGGGCGTGAATCGAGTGAGCAGGCCGTAGTCGTGCAACTTGCTGTCGTTATGATCTCGCTGCTGGTTGGTCTGTTTCTCGGTGCCATAATCACCCGGCAAATTACCAAGCCGGTGAGGGCTGCCGTCGATATGCTCGAAGAGCTGGAAAATGGACATCTCGATAAGCGCATTGCGCAGGTCAGCAATGATGAGATAGGCGCCATGGTCCAGACCATGAACCGATTTGCCGACAGTCTGCAAAATGAAGTGGTTGCCAATCTGCTGAAACTGGCTGCTGGAGACCTGCGAATTGACATTGTTCCGCGGAATGAAAAGGATGAGGTCCGCAGGGCTTTAAAGACCCTGGCGCAGGACATCAATGAAATTATGGGACAGATTCAGCTTTCAGGTGAGCAAATCGCCGTTGGAGCCACTCAGGTTGCCGACGCCAGTCAGTCCTTGTCCCAGGGCGCGACCGAGTCTGCCTCATCTCTGGAGCAGGTAACTTCTTCGATGAGCCAGATGGCATCGCAGGTCCGGCACAGTGCAGAAAGTGCCAGTACGGCCAACCAGCTGTCCAGTGATGCCCAGCGGGCTGCGGCCGAGGGGAACCAGCACATGGAGGAGATGGTCAGCTCAATGGCTGAAATCAATGCTGCCGGGCAGAATATCAGCAAGATCATTAAGGTGATCGATGAAATCGCCTTTCAAACCAACCTGCTGGCACTAAATGCCGCGGTCGAAGCGGCGCGCGCTGGACAACACGGAAAAGGTTTTGCCGTGGTTGCCGAAGAGGTTCGGAATTTGGCCGCCCGCAGTGCCAAAGCGGCAGAAGAAACTGCCGATCTGATTGAAGGATCGGTCAACTTGACCGATCGCGGGGCGCAGATCGCCGGGCAGACGGCAGAGGCGTTGTCGGGAATCATGGGGGGGGTCACCAAGGTTTCCGACCTGCTGGAGGAGATTGCGGCGGCGGCCAATGAGCAAGCGGAAGGAATTGCGCAGGTCTCACAAGGTTTGGAACAGATCGACCGGGTAACCCAGCAGAATACCGCAAATGCGGAAGAGAGCGCAGCGGCGGCTGAGGAACTCTCCGACCAGGCAGAGCAGATGAAATTGATGCTGGGAGAGTTTATCCTTAAGCAGGGCAACCATTACTCTGCAGCACCACAGTTGACCGCACTACCGCATGCCGAGACCACCGTGGATAGTGGCTGGGCAAGTTAAGGGCACTCCACGCTTTTGACTCCGCCAGGGGAGAAAAACATGCGAACCCGCGTGATCGTCCTGCTCCTGACTGTCCTTCTGACGGCTTGTGCTGGTAAGGCGCCTGTTCCGCTTGGGCCAACCAAATCTCCTGTGCCCCAGACCGGCAAACCGGACGTCAGTCACCCCGATCTAGCAACCGGTTTGGCCATTGTCAGAATTGCCCGCAAGATGCTTGGCAGCCCTTACCATTATGGTGGCAGTACCCCGCGCGGCTTTGATTGCAGCGGCCTGGTCAGTTACGCTCATCGCCAGGCGGGCATTCAGGTGCCGCGCAGCTCGGCTGAGCAATATCGAGAAGCCAGAGAAGTTTCTTTGCACGACTTGCAACCTGGCGATCTGCTCTTCTTCCGGTTGCAACCGCCGAAAGTCTCGCATGTCGGAATCTATGATCGGAACGGACGATTTATTCATGCCCCTTCGTCGGGGAAAAAGGTCAGCTACGCTTTTCTCGCCACTCCCTACTGGCGCGAGCATCTGATCGGTGCGGGGCGCTTCAGGTAATCTCGCCTTCTGATAGCGCAAATCAAGCCAGCGGTTCAGCAACCGCTGGCTTTTTTTCGGCTGACCCTCCTGGCTGCTGACCAAACTGGTAAAATATTAGTCAACGGCGTTCACCACCGTAAAGTTGTGTTATATTGACCCACTAGATTTCGCCAAGGAGGACTTCCATGCGCCCACTGCTATTCTGCTGCTGTTCTGTCTAACAATGGCTGGTTCGGCTATCCCCTCTTCCGCTGCCGAGAAGCGCCCGCTGGTGGTCGCCTCGACCACTCAAATCGCCGATCTGGCCCGACAGATCGCCGGCGATCGCTTGCAGGTGCACAGCATCATGGCACCTGGGGCCGACCCGCATACCTACCAGCCGACTCCGGACGATGTGCAGATTGTGCTTCAGGCCGATCTCTGCCTGGAAAACGGCCTGCACCTGGAAGGAAAGAGCTGGATGGCGACCCTGGCCAAGGATGCCGGCAAGCCGCTGGTGACCACCACCACCGGGATCAAGCCGTTGGAGATCGGTGCCAACGGCCAGACGGTGCCCGATCCGCACGCCTGGTTTTCGCCGCGCAATGCCGCCGTCTACGTCAACAATATCCTCCAGGCGCTCTCCCAACTCGATCCGCCGCGCAAAAGCGAGTACCAGGCTCGGGCTAAATTGCTGCTGCAGCAGCTGCGGGTTCTGGATGCCTGGATCCGCGAGCAGGTCAGCCGGATCCCGCCGCCGCAGCGGATCCTGGTCACCACCCACGATGCCTTCAACTATTTCTGCCATGAATATAAATTCAATCCGCAGAATAATTATCTGAGTATCGCTCCGGTCGGCTGGTCGACCGGCGGCGAGGTCGGCGCCGGCATGACCCCCGAGCGGCGGCGTCTGGTCATCGATTCGATCCGCTCTTCCGGCGCGCCGGCGATTTTCGTCGAAACCAGCATCAACCCCAAGCTGATCCGCGAGAT
>CAMYNR010000082.1:5993-26523 GCA_947259715.1 uncultured Desulfuromonadales bacterium | reverse complement strand
TACTCGCTCACTATCAATGGAGCCCTCGACGCTGGAACTTACTCTATTAAAACCACCCTGATCGACGTTGATAATACGATCATTACTGTTCAGATCGAATATCCTGGCGACGTCCAGCTGCCATATATTGACAGCAACTCACGAACAGCCACCTGGAATGCAATTACTGATGAACTCGAACTGAGTTGGGTACTGCCGACTGGTAGGTATGCCGACCTGATCACCCAGATCCGCATCGTCTTCTCAATCCCCACTAACAACAATTACCTTGTTGTTAAAATGCCGCCACATGCAACATCGGTCTCGCTGCCCGTAGATCTGTTAGCAGGTTTTGGCGTCTCAGCAAACAGCAATCCAAGCGGGATAGTCTGGGAGATGCAGACCCAAGCCTATAATAATGCTGGACTGCAATATGCGCGTGGTTTATCAAACAAGTTAGCCTTGCCTTGAGCCAGCTAATCGGCTCTGTATAGCTCTAAGGCCGGTTGGCATATCGTCAATCGGCCTTATTTGCGTCGAGTTCAAAAGCAGCGGATACGGCTGAAAAGCCCAGTGGATCATCCATTACTTCCGAGGACGTAGCGCTGTGTTGGCAACAAATAGAATTGTCCGGTTCTGTAGCAAATGAACTGTCCGGGTTTCTCGCCCCATTGGTCGGAAACCCTTCTGGACAGCATTATTGGTTCTGAGCCTTTTGCTTATTGATCAAGCTGTGGGGTAGGAGTGAGGCCTAACGAATAATCAAGGCGGACGGAAAATACTTCTGCTTTAAATTTGAATAGTTCGGTGGTTCTCAAGCAGTTCGCCGCCGCCGATCAACCCTGGGTCATCCGACGTCAGTCCTACCAAAACCTAATCCCAAACCGCCTAGAAATATAACGCCCCATAGCCTCATTCAGCCGTTCGCTCTGCTGCCTTAACCGATCAAGGGTCTTCTGGTGCATCCCTTTAGGCTTGAAACAGATTGGCTCATCATAGCAGTCATCTAGCGACAATCTGCTTCGTATTTTTCGATCTTTCCGCAGCAGTCAGACAAACTGAGCAAATGAATAGCTCCTGGGTGGTCTGAGTGCAGACATCAACGAAAATAATTTAATTTCAGACTGGCTTGTTTCTGCATAAAAAGGTGGTAATTATCAATTGTATGGATGAGCTTGGTTTTGATATAGCCAATTCATTCCAGTGAGGGGGGCGAAAAGTGACAATTCTGTTGCGCACTCATTGCCGGGTCGCCGAAGAGGCTTCCGCCCAGCAGTAAACTCGGCTTTATTTTTTTAACTTTTCAACCTCTTCCAAGTACCTACTCCCCCACCACCAGAATTGGTCACCAATCCCTACCTGAACACTGAAAGGAGGTGGATTCGGCCCAGGTCCAGTGTCTTATTCATTTTGTTGTCTGTTTTATTGATCTGCAAACAATGAGGCGAACGAAGCAAGCAAGGAGGAGTCAATGAAAAGTCGCAGGAATATCCTTATTTTGAGCGCAACCGTTTTGCTGCTCTGCCTGGTTGGCGCTGCCGGCGCGGCCGGAGAGCCTTCCCTGAGTCCAATGGAGCAGCTTGGTAAAGATTTGTTCTTTGACGCGAATCTCTCCACCCCCAAGTTCCAGTCCTGTGCGGTCTGCCATCTTCCTGCCGTAGGCTGGACAGGTCCGGAGCATAAGATCAATGCTTTCGGGGCGGTCTATGAGGGGGCTGTCCATGGGCGTTTCGGCAATCGCAAGCCGCCCAGCGCAGCCTATGCCACGCTGAGCCCGATCTTTCACTATGACGAGGATGAAGAGGTCTTCGTCGGCGGTAATTTCTGGGATGGCCGGGCCACGGGCGAGAGCCTCGGAAATCCGGCGGCCGATCAGGCCTTGGGACCCTTTTTGAATCCGGTGGAGCAGAACAATCCGAGCAAGCAGGTGGTGTGTGAGAAGGTTGCTGCCGCGCAGTATGCCTGGTTGTGGAAGGAGGCTTGGCACGAGCCGATCGCTTGTGACTCTATGATGGCGGTGGAAAAAAATTACGACCGCATCGGCCTGGCCATCGCCGCCTATGAAGATTCCAGCGAGGTCAATCAGTTTTCCTCCAAATGGGATTATTATCAAAAGGGCTTGGCCAAGCTAAGTCAGGCAGAAGAACGGGGTATGGACCTGTTCTTCGGCCCGAACGACAACGATGGCCAATTGGCGAACAATGAGGGGGCCGGCTGTTCCGCCTGCCATACCTTCGAGTCGGGGCAAGAGCTTGCCTTCACCGATTTCACCTTTGACAATATCGGCACGCCGAAAAATCCGGAGAATCCCTTTTACCGGATGGATAAGCTGATCATCGACGGCAAACCGTTTAATCCCGATGGTGCGGCCTGGGTCGACCCCGGTCTCGGTGGATTTCTGCAGACCCGGGATGAGTATCGGCACTTCGCCGAAGAAAGCCTCGGCAAGCAAAAGGTGCCGACCTTGCGGAATGTCGATTTGCGAACCCAGTCTTCCTTCGCCAAAGCCTTCGCCCACAACGGTTTCTTCAAAACCCTGAAAGGGTTGGTGCACTTCTACAACACCCGCGATATCAAGAAAACCTGCGACGACGGCATGCCTTTCGACGCCACAGACGATTACACTGAAGCGATGGCGCTGAAGAAAAACTGCTGGCCGGCCCCCGAGGAAAGCCGCAACGTCAACATGGATGAGCTTGGCAACCTTGGTCTGTCGGAAGAGGATGAATGGGCGCTGGTGGCGTTCATGCAGACCCTCTCCGACGGCTACGATGCTCCTTTCACCGGCGAAGACCTGTATGACGGCTACTGCATGGGCTGTCATGGCAGCCCCGATCCCGCCGATATGTATCCAGCTCCGGTTGCCCCGCGTAAGGTCATTGGAGCACGCAGCTGTTCGATCAAGGGATCGATTTACGGAACCTACGTCTTTAAAAACGGCGTCAAACCGATGCAGTTCATGCAGGAGGCCTTCAGTGATGAGCAGATCATGATGATCTCAGATTACCTGAATGGTTTCGATAATATCTCCGGCCAGCAGCGCTATGTGACCACCTGCGCCGGCTGTCACGGCATTGATGCCATGGGCGGCCGGGTCGATGAGGAGGTGGCTGGTGAAGATGCCGAAGAGATTAAGGAGGCGATCTACGACGAGTGGCCGATGCGCTTCCTCAAGTGCCTGCCGGGAGAGGATGTCTATGCCATCGGTGATTTCCTGGAATATGACAATGACTATGACAGTGACAGTGATGAAGAGTAGAAAAAAATGATGATGAAAAAATGAAGCCAATGAGTGACTAGCTGTTGTTTTTTCCAGCGATCCTTATTTGGGCGCCCCACCCCGGGGCGCTTTTTTTCTTCTTTCCCCGCCTGGTACATTTAACTGCCGCCAGCTTTCTGCTTGGGAATAGTAATCAGGCGGAGGCGCTCTGACCATTTTCGGCGATGACCACTTGGTAGCCGGAAAAGTCAACTTCGCGGCAGAAATCCGCGTCGCCTTTCTGTCCGATGGTGTTCAATGTCAGCGTGGCAATCGTTATGAGGCTCGGGTTGGCTTTGATCTCCTGCAAAGTATGCCCAGGTTTTTCCAATTAAATTAGGGGATATTATAATAGTTTGACAAAGGGTAAGATATGCTTAATCTTGTTGCGTGAAAGCCTTGCCAACCTATGGCGCAGGATCCTCTTCTGGCGGGTTCTATTTGTAAAGTTGCTATGATATAAGGAGTTTAAAGTTGCTAATCACTGCTGGCTGGGAGGCCTGATGGCTGAGAAAAGAGATATCAAGCGCAAGCGCAAACGGTTGAAAATCCGCTTTGGAGTTGAATACCCGAAACGGGTGGCCTTCACCGAGGATTTATCGAAGGATGGTATGTTTGTCATTACTGGCCAGCCAGAGCGGCCAGGCTCCTTGATCATTATCGATATGACCCTGCCGGATGAAACCGAAGTCATCGCCTATGGACGGGTGCGCTGGGCGAAGAAGGTTCCGCCGAATCTGGTCCGGGTTGCCAGCAAAGGGGGGATGGGGATCGCACTGCTTCGTTTTGACAAAGGGCAAGAGGCTTACCGCGCCCTTGTCGAAGAACTGCGGCACTGATATCTTTCCTCCCATGGACCAATCCCGGATTAATCCCGAGTATCTGCCGGCGGTTTCACCTGACCTGCTGTTGCTGCGCAAAGGGCAGGCCGACTGGCAGCTGCACGCCGTTTCGGAGCGGCTGGCTGGCTGGCTCGATCTCCCCCAGCAGGCAATAAAAGGGCGTTCCCCCAATGCCATTTTTGCCGAGGCGGTGCCTTCTTTGGCGAGCCTGGCTGATGAGGTTTTGGAGCAGGGGGCAGACCTGGCCGACGTAAAAATCCGTTTGCATCCCGATCTGGCCGAGTTTCTCGCTGACGTTCAGTTTGCCGGACTGACCGAAGACTATCAGGGGCAGCTGGTGCAAATCAGTCTGCGCACCGGTTTTCGCAATCTGGTCGGTAGCAGCCCGGCGATGCGTGAGGTCTTCCGCAAAATTGCTCTCTACGGCGCCTCTGACGCGTCGGTGGTGATTACCGGGGAGACCGGCGCCGGTAAAGAGCTGGTCGCCGAGGCCCTGCACGCCGAGAGTGAGCGTCACGATCGGGCTTTTGCCGCATTGAATTGCACGGCGATCAGTGAGCAGCTGCTCGAGTCGGAACTGTTCGGTCATGAGCGGGGCGCTTTCACCGGCGCGGTGCGCGAGCATCGCGGCTATTTCGAGCGCGCCGACGGTGGCACCCTGTTTCTCGATGAGATCGGCGATATGCCGATGCATATCCAGAGTAAGTTATTGCGTGTTCTGGAAGATGGCCAGGTGCAGCGGGTCGGCGGCGAGAAAAGCCGGCGGGTCGATGTGCGGGTCATCGGTGCGACCAATGTGCCGCTGGAACAGGCGGTCAGCGAAAAGCGCTTTCGTGCCGATCTTTATCATCGTCTCGCCGTCCTGCGTATTCATCTGCCGCCGCTGCGGGACCGGCGGGAGGATATTCCCCTGCTGGCTGAACAGTTCCTGCAGCATTTCAATGCCAAGTACAATAAGGGGGTGCAGCGTCTCACCGCTGAAGCGATCCGCCTGCTGCAGTCCTATCTCTGGCCGGGCAACGTCCGTGAATTGCGCAACGTCCTGGAACGAATCGTGGTCGAAAATGAAACCGAACTGATCGGCGCCCGCGCCTTTACCGAATGGATTCAAGAGCGTCAGCAATTTGCCGTTGCACCAGCTGATGCCGAAAACCATGGCAAAAACCTCCCCGTCGTTTTGCCCTATCATGATCGGCCGCAGGAGGGCTCCTTCCTCGATGCCGATCTGGTGCCGGGACCGCGTCGTCAGGGACAATCGATCGATCTTGATGCGGCGACGATTCGCGAGGCCTATCAGGCCGCCGGAGGCAACCTGTCGGCCACGGCACGCCGGCTTGGGGTGCACCGAGCCACCCTCTATCGCCATCTGCAACGTTTAAACCTCAGCCGTAACGACCTCTCTTAAGCTATCCTTGGAACCGAACCCTGCGACGTCGCAGCTGTAGCAGCCGAAGAGCTTGCGACAGCCTTGCGACGTCGCAGGGTTATCGGCTTTTCTGTTCTTTTATCTTAAGTAGCTGAAAACATTGTGGAAGGTTTTTTCTGTCGCGTTGGCACCGGCTTTGTAAATAAAGCAGGCACGAACCGAAACTGAATTAAAACATCAACAAGGAGGAACAATTATGTTCGGTCTGCACATGATTAACGAAATGGAAAAACTTCAGCGGGAAATGGATCAGATCTTCCGCAGTGGTAAACTTTTCGAGCCGGTCAGAAACGAGCACTCAAGCAGCAGCTTTAACCTGCGTGACAGCGGTGACGCCCTCGAACTGCAGGTTGCCTTGCCTGGTGTCGACAGTGAAAAACTGGATATCAGCGTGCTGGGGCGGCGATTAAGCCTGAGCGGCGAATATCGGGCTGAAGAGGTTGCTGAAAATGTTCAGTGGCATCGTCGTGAGCGCCCCACCGGGAAATTTGAACAGTTCATTCAGCTGCCTGCTGCAATCGACGCGGAGAAGGTGGAAGCTCAGTATCTGAACGGTATTCTGCGGGTGAATTTACCCAAGGCGCAATCGGAAAGGCCGTTGAAAATCGCTGTAAAATCCGCTTGATAAGGCAGCCCAAAAAACACCGGGAGATAGCCATTTATTGTATGTAAGGAGCCAAACAATGACTGATAAGCAGATGACAACCCAAGAAAATGACGGAACCCAAAAGCTTGAAACCGCTGTGCCGATCGTTCGCCATACCCCGGCGGTCGATATTTATGAAACTGAGCAGGAGCTGGTGCTGCTGGCCGAGATGCCGGGTGTTGTCGAGCAGGGTCTGCAGATCGAGATCGATCGCAACCTGTTGACCCTCGAAGCTGAAATGGCCGACACCGATGACAAGGTCAAAACCACCTATTACCGGCAGTTCAAGCTGGCCAACGGCTATGAGGCAGACGCTGCCGAGGCGGGATTGAAAGATGGCGTCCTGCGCTTGCGGTTGCCGAAAGCTGAAGCAGCGAAGCCGAAAAAAATCGCTGTAAAGACGCTGCATTAAGCGTAAAGCCAAGGCCGGAGTCGAAAGCGACTTCGGCCTTTTTATCTCACTAAGAGCAGGATTCGATATACTTGGATCGACTGCCAGCAAAATAGATCAGGTCCGGGGTGGAAGCCCTCTAAGCCAGGCCGGGAGAGCAGTTGGTTGCCGGCTCGGAACCGTGAACCATCAGGGAGTCAGGACATGATTGACCTTAATCGAACCACGCAAAAAGTTCAGGAAGCGTTGCAGGAAGCGCAGGCTCTTGCGCTCCGCTACGGGCATGCCGACATCGACGGTGAGCACCTGATTCTGGCTCTCTGCGAGCAGCAGGGCGGATTAGCCCAGCGTCTGTTGCAGAAACTGCAGATTTCAGGTAAAGAGCTGACCCAGGGGCTGCGCAACGAGCTCGAGCGGCGCCCGCGGATCAGTGGGCCTGGCGCCGACAGCAGTCAGCTCTATGCCAGCCGGCGTTTGAGCCAGCTGCTGCTCAAGGCCAGCGACGAAGCCAAGCAGCTCAAAGATGAGTATGTCAGCGTTGAACATCTGCTGCTGGCAGCCGTCGCCGAAGGGGAAAGAACCGCCGTCGGCCGACTGCTGCAGCAACAGGGGCTGAATCGCGAAAAACTGCTGCAGGCTTTGACCGAGCTGCGAGGCCACCAGCGGGTCACCAGTCAGGATCCGGAGGCCACTTATGAGGCGCTGGAAAAATATGGCCGTGACCTGGTGGAGGAGGTAAAGAAGGGCAAGCTCGACCCGGTTATCGGCCGGGATGAGGAGATCCGTCGGGTGATCCGGATTCTATCGCGCAAGACCAAAAACAATCCGGTCCTGATCGGCGAGCCGGGGGTCGGCAAGACCGCCATCGTCGAGGGGCTGGCGCATCGCATCGTGCGCGGTGATGTGCCCGAAGGACTGAAAGATAAAACCGTCTACTCCCTCGATATGGGGGCGCTGGTCGCCGGCGCCAAGTATCGCGGCGAGTTTGAAGAGCGGCTCAAAGCGGTGCTTAAGGAGATTCACGACAGTGCCGGGCGGATTCTGCTCTTCATTGATGAGCTGCACACCATCGTCGGCACCGGGAAAAGCGAAGGGGCGATCGACGCCGGAAATATGCTCA
Organism: uncultured Desulfuromonadales bacterium; assembly: GCA_947259715.1. Taxonomy (GTDB): domain Bacteria; phylum Desulfobacterota; class Desulfuromonadia; order Desulfuromonadales; family Geopsychrobacteraceae; genus Malonomonas. The sequence continues at coordinate 18,860 of CAMYNR010000082.1, read as the reverse complement.
AACCGATGCTCGCCCGCGGTGAGCTGCATTGCATCGGCGCCACCACCCTGGATGAGTACCGCCAGTACCTGGAAAAAGATCCGGCCCTGGAACGCCGCTTCCAACCGGTCATGGTGGCGCAGCCGAGCGTTGAGGATACGATCAGTATTCTGCGCGGCCTGAAGGAGCGCTTCGAGGTCTATCACGGGGTGCGCATTCAGGACAATTCCCTGGTCGCCGCGGCCGGTTTGAGTCATCGCTATATCGCCGACCGGTTTTTGCCCGACAAGGCGATCGACCTGGTCGATGAAGCCTGTGCGACCATCCGCACCGAGATCGACTCGATGCCGGCCGAGCTGGATGCCATCACCCGGCGTCTGATGCAGCTGGAGATCGAGGAGGCGGCGCTGAAAAAAGAAGCGGACGCCGCCAGCCGCGAGCGTCTGCGGGTGCTGCAGAAGGAGTTGGTCGAACTGCGTGAGCAGGAGCAGGCGATGTCCGCCCAGTGGCAACTTGAGAAAGGCGGCATCCGCAGCGTCCAGCAGCTGCGCGAGGAGATCGAGCAATTGCGGTTGGCGATCGCCGAGGCGGAGCGCAGTTATGATCTGAATCGCGCTGCGGAACTCAAGCATGGCAAGCTGCCGGAACTTGAGCGGCAGCTGAAATTGCAGGAGGAGCAGCTGGAAGATACCGATGAGAGCGAAAAGATGCTCCGCGAAGAGGTGACCGAAGAGGAGATCGCGCAAATCGTCTCCCGCTGGACCGGCATCCCGGTCACCCGCCTGGTCGAAAGCGAGCGGGAAAAGCTGTTGAAGTTGGACGAGATCCTCCATCAACGGGTGATCGGCCAGGATGAAGCCGTGCAGCGGGTTGCCGATGCGGTGATTCGCGCCCGCTCCGGGATCAAGGATCCGCGGCGGCCGATCGGCTCCTTCATCTTCCTCGGCCCGACCGGGGTTGGTAAAACCGAGCTGGCGCGGGCCCTGGCTGAAGCCCTGTTCGACAGCGAAGAGAACCTGATCCGCATCGATATGTCGGAATATATGGAGAAACATGCGGTCAGTCGCCTGCTTGGGGCGCCTCCCGGCTATGTCGGTTACGAAGAGGGCGGCCAGCTGACCGAGGCTGTACGGCGTCAGCCTTATGCCGTGATCCTGTTCGATGAGATTGAAAAGGCTCATCCCGATGTTTTCAATGTGCTGCTGCAGATTCTCGACGACGGGCGGGCCACCGACGCCAAAGGGCGCACGGTCAGCTTCAAAAACGCGGTGATTATCATGACCTCGAATATCGCTTCGCAGCATTTACTGGAAGGGATCAGCGAGGGGCAAATACCGCCGGTGGTGCGCGATCAGGTTGAACTTGAGCTGCAGCGGAGTTTCCGACCGGAATTCCTTAACCGGATCGATGACATCATCCTGTTTACCCCGCTGAGTCGCGAGGAGATCGGTCAGATTGTCCTGCTGCTGACCGAAGAACTGCGCAAGCGGCTGGTCGAACGACGGTTGAGCCTGGAGCTTTCCCAGGATGCCTGCGATTTCATCGCCACCACCGCTTACGATCCGGTTTATGGCGCGCGGCCACTCAAACGCTATCTGCAGCATGAGCTGGAAACCCGCATCGGCCGGGCTTTGATTGCTGGTGAGGTCAGCGAGGGTGGGGTGCTGCGGGTTGGCGTCGAGAACGGTGAGCTGCAGGTTCGCAGTGAAGCGAGCTGATTCTTCAGTCGATTTGTTGAAAATGCTTGTCAAAAAGAGAAAATGCCGTATAATCTGACCAAATGGGTCAGTAATTGCAGTATCTCTCACCAAGGGGGACCACATGCGTATCGATATTCTTTGTAAGCCGGGTAAACCGGAGAGTTGTCAAGGTACCGTGGAAAATGTCCGCGAGGCGTTGACGAAGCTTGGTGTAGAAGCTGAAGTTCATCAGTTCAGCGACTCACGCAAAATGATTGATAACAGGATTTATGTCGTTCCGGCCCTGCTGATCGACGATCAGGTGCGAATTGCCGGCCGGATTCCTGACGTCGAGGAAGTCGTTAATTTCATTACCGAGCGACCCCGCTACCTGAAGCAGGTCGCTGATGTCGCTTGACCCTGATTAAAAGAAGCAGGTCGCAAGATTAAAGGTTCCCGCGCCGAAGGTGTTGGGAACCTTTACTTTTTTAGGTTGCTCAGGTAGGCTTGTCGCTTATTTCTGACGGAGGAAAGGGTATGGCGAAGATCCTGCTGGTAGATGATGTCGAGCTCTTCCTGGAGCTGGAGCGCTCCTATCTGGATGGCTGTGGCTACGAATTGGTGACGGCCTCCTCCGGGGAAGAGGCGCTCAAGCGGCTGGGTAAAATTGACCCGGATCTGCTGCTGCTCGACTTTTATATGCCCGGCATGGACGGGGACGAAGTCTGCCGGCTGATCCGCAAGCATCCCCACTGGAAAAACCTCGCCATCCTCATGGTCACCGCCGCGGGTAAGCCCGATGAGGTACAGCGCTGCGTGCAGGCTGGCTGTGACGATTTTATCACCAAGCCGGTCAATAAACAGGAACTGCAGGAGAAGGTGCAGCGGCTGCTCGGAGAGGTGCAGCGGCGCAGCGCAGAGCGGGCAGCGATTCAAATTCCGGCCCAACTGCGTGAGGGGAACCGGCTGCACGCAGCCAGCACCAAGGACCTCTCCAGCACCGGCGTTTCCCTGAAGACCTCGGTTCCCCTGGCGGAAAATACTCCCCTGGAGATCAAGCTTGAGCTGCCCGAGGGTCAGCCGCTGGCCCTGTTCGGCAGGATCAAGCGCGCCTCCCGCCAGCCGGGGGAAAGCTGCGGGGTCTATTTTCTCCACCCCGACCAGGCCAGTAAGGAGCAGATCGACAGTCTGGTGCGCAAAACCCACTCTGCGCAGCGGGAGCAGGCCGGGGCCGATCCGGAGTTCAATCAACGCATGCTCAGCCTGGAAGAAGAGTGCGCCAGGCTGCGGCGGGATCAGGAGGAGGCCAACCGGCGCATCGGCGAGCTGGAGCAGGAAAACCTTGAATTCGCCAACCAGCTGGTTCAGGTCGAGGATGTCAACAACAACCTGACCAACCTCTATATCGCCTCATCCCGGCTGCATTCGACCCTGGACCGCGAAGAGACCCTGGAGATCATCAAAGAGGTGGTCATCAATTTCGTCGGGGCGGAAAAATTTGCCGTTTTTCTTTACAGCAAAGCGAGCAACCGGCTCTGCTATGAAACCGGCGAGGGGTTTGAGGAGACCGAAAGCGTTCCGGAGATCCCGCTGGGGCAGGGGGTTCTGGGAAAAACCGCGGCGAGTAAAGAAAACTATTTCTACGACGGAGCGCTGAGCGAGGGCTCAGATGATCCGCTGGCGCCGATTGTGGCCATTCCGCTGATCATCCAGGAGCAGATGATCGGGCTGCTGGCAATCTATCGCTTGTTTATTCAAAAAGAACAGCTGGAATCGATCGATTATCAACTCTTTTCCATGCTCGGCGAACATGCCGCAACCGCACTGTTCTCTTCGACGCTGTATGGCCGGTCGGAGCGTAAACGGCAGACCTACCAGGGGTTTGTCGATCTCCTGCTCAAGTAACCGACTGCAGTAATCCTTCCGCTACGGCAAAATCCAAATACTCATCACCCTCTCCGGGCGGAGCTGATTTTACCAGCTGCGCACCGCTTCGCGGGTGCTGCACAGCGGCCTGCAGGAGCCGGGCAAAGTCTTCCTGCAGCGCTTCGCTGATCAATTCACCACCGCGCTGAAAAAAGATCGCCAGGTTCTCCGCCGGGTGCAGCTGTTTCTGCAGTTTCTTCAGCGGGTAGCCACCCAGCCTCTCCAGCTCTTCCAGGTCATAATGAAATTGTTGCAGGCGGACGGCGGGATGCAACCGCCAGCGTTGTTTATGAAGAGATCCGGGGGCTGGGGAGTTGGTGGCTGGACAATCGCCGGCCAGCAAGACTTCGGCGCAGCAATAATGGTAATTGAGTAGATCGGTTAAGAGCGGCTGCAGCTTGCTGAGGCCGGCTGTTGCTAGCTCTGCGGCGATGAACTCCTGCTGCAGAGGCAAGATCCCGGCGGGCTGCCAGTCTTCAGCGGCCAGCTGATCGGCGTTGGTTTTCTCCCTGCCCGTCAGCCAGCTAAAGAAACGGCTTAAAAGTTCCGCGGGCGCGAGCTGCAAGGCCTGGCAAAGCTGTAAGAAATAACCGACCGCCCGCCCCCGGTTGTAAAAGATGTCAGCAGCCAGGGCCAGTTGCCGGCTCCGCTCCAATTGCTCCGGCGCGTAGCTGCGGTTCTCTTCGACCAGGTAGGGGGGCTTATGCATCGCCTGCAGACCGAATTCTTCCTGGTGGTGATAAAGTTCGGTGCCGGGCAGGACCGCTAGGGGAAAAATATCGACCTGGTTCGGTTGCTGCTGCAGGGCAAAGTCGAGGCTTCGGCAGAAGCCGGCGTGGTTATCCCCCGGTAGCCCGTAAATCAAGTCCAGGCCAAAGGTCACGCCGAATTGGGAGAGCTGGCTGAGGGCAGCGACCATCTGCGGCGCTTTGAAGTCACGCTTAAGGTTTTTCAGGACCTCAGGCTCTGCTGCCTGCAGGCCGATCTGCACCGAGCAACTCAGATGACTGAGCAGTTCAGCGGTTTCGCTATCGAGAAAATCGGCCTTGGCCTCAAAGTGGAAATGGATCTGCGGTGCGGTTTCCGCCAGCAACATCAGCAGTTGTTTGCCGCGTTCGGCCGGTGCATTAAAGGTTGAGTCGAGCACCCAGACCTGACTGACGCCACTGGCGACGAACAGTTCAAGCTCAGCTTGCAAGCGTTCAAGCGGCAATGGGCGCACTCCCTGGTGCCCTTTGGCGTCATAACAGAAGGCGCAATTGAAATGGCAGCCGCGGGCCACCTCCCAGAGAACGCCTGCACCTTCTGCCAGCGGCAGATCGCCCTGCAGCCAGGGAGAGGGGAGGCTGGTCAGGTCTGGGCAGAGCGCAGTGCATGATGTCTGGCCGGCGCTGTTTCCGGCAGCAACAAAGCCCTCTATACCAGCAGGTTGTCGGCCCGCTGCGAGCTGTTCCAGCAGCTCGGCAAAGGCTGACTCGCCTTCGCCGCAGATGACCCCATCCAGTTCACCTTCCTGAATAACCCGCCGGCTATCGGCGCTCGCTTCCGGTCCACCGGCGATAAGGATCAGGTCGGGTCGCTGTTGCCGCAGCTGACGACAGAGCCGCAGGAGGGCGGTTCGGTTCCAGAGATAGAGGGAGAAAGCGATCACCTGGGGCTGCTCGGCGAGGATCGCCTGCAGGATCTCGGCATCACCTTGGGTTGCGTAAAAGTCGAGCAGCTGGCAATCGTGGCGCAGGTGCTCCGGCAGGCAGGCTCGCAGGCAGCCGGCCGCCAGGGGGATCGCCTGGGCGGAGGGCCGGACATGGAGGCTGACCAGAAGGCTGCGTAGATTGCGAAGGGGCTTAGCGGGCACTGGCGGACTATTTTTTCAGGCGGACTTTAATGCGTGGTTTGCAGCCATTGGTGTCGATACTGAACTCCACCGGCCGATCGCCGTAGCGGCTGCGGATTTTCTCCCGCTGATCGTCGAGAAAGGCGGCAATTTTGTTGACGCTGGGCGCCTCGCCAGGGATGCCGCAGGCTTGTCGGGCACTGTCCAGCTCGCGTTGCAGGCGTTCAACTTCATTATGCTGCTGATTTATTTCCCTTGCTTGACTGTCGGCTGGAGCAGGTGGTTTGTTCAGTTTGGCAGTGTGACGATGATATTTGCCCTCTTCGATCAGCCGCAGGATCCGGTCCCAGTATTGGCAGTAGGACATGAAGCGCGAGGCCAGCCCCTGGTAGCGAAACTTCAGGTCGGTCTGGACGATGCGCCGGTTGGTGTAGTGGCGCAAACGGCGGGCAAGGGTAGTGCGGTCCCGATGGGGTTCCCGTCGTTCCACTCCGGCAAAGTATTGCTCATAGCGGATCTCGAGCTCCTTCATGTTTTGCTGAATCTCATCCAATTCATTCGCCAGCGTGCGCCGTTCATCCATATCCAACTCCTTGCAGCTGAGAACTATACATCGACTGGCCGGGGCTTGTAAATCCTTGTCATTTGCCGCCAGGAGCCGGACAAAGATTAAAAAACCATCCGCCGGCTTGAAAATAGCCGTCTAGCGGCTTGACTTGTTCGCTGTCGTTCCGAGATAATCGAGTGTTTTTTTCTTAAACCTGAATCAGTGAGTAATCGGTGGATGAAGAGTGCAAGTGCTTGGATTGAATGAGTGATGGAAAAATCTGAGCTGCACCCAAAGGTTCAGCGGTGATTTTTGCAGCGCTCAGGCAATTCAATGACTTGTGCTATTCGCCGCCGGGCACTTACTGATTCAGGTTAAAATATAGAGAGATTTCAATTTAGCTGTTGGGGGCGTTATGAAGAGTGCGATGGCTGCGGTGGTTCTGGCCGCAGGAAAAGGGACCCGGATGAAATCGGCACGGTCTAAGGTGCTGCACCAGATTTGCGGGCAACCGCTGCTCCGCTATCCGCTGCAGGCTGCCGGCCAGGCCGGGTTTACGCAGTTGCGGGTGGTTGTTGGTCATCAGGCTGAAGAGGTCAAGCAGGCCTTCGCTGGCGCTGAGGTCGAATGGGTTGAGCAGACCGAGCAATTGGGAACCGGCCATGCGCTGCTCTGCGCCGTCGAGTCGCTCAAAGGCTTCCAGGGAACCTTGCTGCTGCTCTGTGGCGATGTGCCTTTGCTGCGCGCCGAAACCCTGCAGCAGCTTCAGCAGTACCACGCCCAGCAGCAGGCGGCGGTGACGGTACTGACGGCTGATATGCCGAATCCGACCGGCTATGGGCGGATTATCCGCGATGGCGAGCAGATTCTGCGGATCGTTGAGGAGAAGGATGCTGATGTCGAGCAGAAACAGATCAGCGAAATCAATACCGGAACCTACCTGTTCGATGCTGAATTCGTTTTCCAGGCACTGAAAAACCTGAACACTGATAATGCTCAGGGAGAATATCTGCTGACCGATGTGATCGCCGCGGCGGTTGCCGACGGTAAGAAGACCCGCGCCATCTGTGTCAGCGATCCGACCGAAGTGATGGGTATCAATGATCGCTGTCAGCTCGCCGAAGCAGAGGCGCTGATGCGCTGGCGGATCAATACCGAGCTGATGCGCAGCGGGGTGACGATGATCGACCCGACCACCGTGTATGTTGATGCTACGGTTGAGATTGGCGCCGATACCGTGTTGCAGCCGAATGTGCAGCTGCGCGGGATAACCAAGATCGGCCCGAATTGCCTGGTCGATACCGGCGTGGTGGTCCTCGATTCAACGGTCGCCGCAGGCTCTCATTTAAAAGCTGGATCGGTGATCGAAGAATCAGAGATCGGTCCGGATTGTAACATCGGGCCGATGGCGCATCTGCGACCGGGAACTGAGCTGGCCGGGAAAAATAAAATTGGTAATTTTGTTGAAACCAAAAAGGCCCGTCTAGCTGAGGGTTCGCAATCCAGTCACTTGACCTATATCGGCGATGCCGAGGTTGGGCGAAATGTCAATTTCGGCTGTGGCACCATCACCTGCAATTATGATGGCGTCAAGAAGCACAAGACCACCATTGAGGATGATGTCTTTATCGGCAGCGATGTGCAGTTGGTCGCTCCGGTGACCGTCGGGCGCAACAGTCTGATCGCGGCCGGCACCACCGTCACCAAAAATGTACCGGCCGACTCTCTGGCGATTTCACGCACAGAACAGAGAAACGTCGAAGGCTGGGCGCTGCGTAAAAAACCGAAAAAATCCTAAGGTTGGGGAGTAAACTAAACTATGTGTGGAATCGTTGGCTATATCGGTAAGCAAGAGGCGTCACCCATCATCATCGACGGTCTGCGGCGGCTCGAATACCGCGGCTATGATTCAGCGGGGATCTGCACCCTCAACGGTGGCGAAGCGCAGATTCGCCGCGCCGAGGGCAAACTGATCAACCTGGAAAATATCCTCCAGCAGCAGCCGGCGCAAGGCAGCTGCGGGATCGGGCATACCCGCTGGGCCACCCACGGACGACCCTCCGAAATCAACGCTCATCCGCATAAATCAAGCGGTGTCGTCGTTGTCCATAACGGCATCATCGAAAACTACCTGAAACTCAAGGAGCGGCTGGAAGCTCAGGGGCACAATTTTTCCTCCGAGACCGATACCGAGATCATCGCCCACCTGGTGGACCATCACCTGCGCCAGTGCGGCGACTTTGAAAAGGCGGTCCGTCTGGCTTTGGCCGAGGTCGAAGGGGCCTACGCGGTGGCGATTCTCTGCCAGGACGAGCCGAATAAGCTGATCGCCGCCAAACTCGGTTCGCCGCTGGTCATCGGCCAGGGGGTCGGCGAATATTTCGTCGCCTCCGATATCCCGGCGATGCTCTCCCACACCCGGGAAATGATTTTCCTTGAAGATGGAGAGATGGTGATCTTCACCCTGGAGCAGATGCGCATCACCGACCTGGAAGGTACGCCGCTGGTCAAGGAGAGCAAGACTATCACCTGGAGCCCGCTGATGGCGGAAAAGGGTGGCTATAAGCATTTCATGCTCAAGGAGATCTACGAGCAGCCGCGGGCCCTGGCCGATACCATCGCCGGGCGCCTGAAAGGGGATGAAGGGGATATCTATCTGGAGGATTTGAACTTCAGCGACGAACAGCTGCAGCAGCTGGATAAGATATTTATTATTGCCTGTGGCACCTCCTGGCATGCTGGTTTGGTGGCCAAGTTTTACATCGAGAAATTGGCCCGCATTCCGGTTGAGATCGATATTGCCAGTGAATTCCGCTATCGCGATCCGATCGTCGGCGAAAACAGTTTGACGGTGCTGATCAGTCAGAGCGGTGAAACCGCCGATACCCTGGCCGGGTTGCGCGAAGCCAAAGGCAAGGGGGGCAAGACCCTCTGCGTCTGCAATATGGTCGATTCCTCGATCGCCCGCGAGAGCGATGGGGTTATCTACACCCACGCCGGACCGGAAATCGGTGTCGCTTCGACCAAGGCCTTCACCACCCAGTTGGTCGCGCTTTATCTTTTGGCCCTCAAATTGGGGCGGGCTCGGGGCCGCTTAACCACCGATGATTGCCGCAGCTGCGTCGAAGAGCTGGTCGCTCTGCCCCGGCAGCTGGAGGAATCGCTGGAGCTGGACGGCCAGATCGAGGCGATCGCCCGCGACTTCATGAACGCCCGCGATTTTCTCTACCTGGGGCGCGGCAACCAGTACCCGATCGCCCTGGAAGGAGCCCTCAAGCTGAAAGAGATCTCTTATATCCATGCCGAGGGTTATCCGGCGGGTGAGATGAAGCACGGGCCGATCGCGCTGATTGACGAAAACCTGCCGGTGGTGGTGGTCGTGCCGCGCAACGCCACCTTCGACAAAGTGGTCTCCAATATGGAGGAAGTGCGCGCCCGCGGCGGCCAGGTGATCGCCGTGGTCAGCGGCGAAGAGCCGCAGCTGAAGGGGAAGGCCGATGCGCTGATCCAGGTGCCGGAGACCAATGATGACCTGATGCCGATTCTGACCTCGGTGCCGATGCAGTTGCTCGCCTACCATATCGCCGTCCTCAAAGGCACCGACGTCGATCAGCCGCGCAATCTGGCCAAGAGTGTGACTGTCGAGTAAGCGGAGACCTGTTTTGACCTTACCTTTTTCCCGGCAGCTGCAGGGGGCTACCCAGCAGCTGCTGCGTCGTTTTCGGATCAGTGAAAACACCTTTCTGATCGGCCTGGCGGTGATCATCGGGGTGCTCGGCGGACTGGGCAACTACCTGTTCCGCCAGGCCATCGAACTGGTGCATTGGCTGGTGGTCGAGCAGAGCCTGCACCTGTTTGAGATCTCTCTGGATGAGTGGTCCTGGCAGCGTTTGTGGGTGATGTTTCTGCCAGCGCTGGGCGGATTGCTGGTCATCCCGCTGTGGGTCTATTTCGGTAAAGACCTGAAGGGCGGTTTTTCCGGCTTTCTGTTCAAGGTAAATTTACGTGGCGCAAAATTGCCGTTTCGCCCCTTGTTTACCCGCGGCCTCGGGGCGGCGATCACTCTGGGAACCGGCGGTAGCGCCGGTCAGGAGGGGCCGATTGCTGTAATCGGCGGGACCATCGGCAGCCAGTTCGGCCAGCTGTTCAAGATGAGCGGCGACCGGCTCAAAGTCCTGGTTGCCTGTGGCGCGGCTGCCGGTGTGGCGGCGACCTTCAATGCGCCGATTGCCGGGGTCTTCTTCGCCACCGAAATCGTGCTGCTCTCATCGTTTGAGCTGGCCAGCTTCACCTCGATCGTCATCGCCAGCGGCATGGCCACGGTGGTTTCCCGGGCCCTGCTCGGCGATATTTCCGAGTTGGTCGCGCCCCCCTATTTTATGAACAGCTTTTGGGAGCTGCTGCTCTATCTGCTGCTCGGCGGGATTATCGGCTGCTTGGCGGCCGGCTTCATCGACCTGCACTTTCGCATCAAGGACCGGATCGATGCCATCAGGCTGCCGAAACTGGCCAAACCGGTGCTCGGCGGCCTCTGTGTCGGAATCATCGGGATTGCCCTGCCGCAGGTGTTCGGCAATGGCTACGAGTTCATGAACAGCGTGCTGTTCGGCAAGGAGAGCTGGCAGATCCTCGCCCTGCTGGTGCTGGCGAAAATGATCGCCACCTCGATCACCCTCGGCTCCGGTCTGCCGGGCGGGTTGTTCGCCCCCTGCCTGTTTCTGGGCGCGGTGGCCGGCGGCGCCTTCGGGCACCTGGCCGAGCTGGTCTTTCCTGCGGCGAGCCTTTCGGCCGGAGCCTATGCGCTGGTCGGCATGGGCGCCTTTCTGGCCGCTGCCACCCACTCGCCGATGACCGCCATCTTCTTGCTGTTCGAGATCACCGACAGCTACGAGGTCATCGTCCCGATCATGCTGACCTGCGTGATCGGGACCTCCATCGCTCGGCATTTGAAGCAGGACAGCCTGGAAACGGTCGAGCTGACCCGGGCCGGGATCGACCTGGAGGCGGGCAAAGAGCGTAACATTATGAAGGCCCTGCTGGTCGGCGAGGTGATGGAAACCGAGGTCGAGACGGTGCCGGAAAATATGACCCTGCGAAGTTTCGCCGAATTTATTCAGCAGACCCACCACACCAACTTTCCCCTGGTCAACAGCGCGGGGGAGCTGACCGGGATCATCTCGGTGCAGGATTTCATGGGCGTGGTGTTTGAAGAGGACCTGATGGATCTGGTAGTGATCAAGGAGCTGGCGACCACCGAAGTGATCACTGCTCACGCCCAGGAGGACCTGGATACCGCCATGCGCAAGATCGGCTACCGCAATATCGAGCAGCTGCCGGTGGTCGATCGGGAAACCCACCGGCAGCTGCTTGGGATTATCTCGCGCCGCGACATGGTTTCGGCCTACAACCGGGCGCTGATGAGCAAAACCCTGGGAGATGTCGATGTCTGAATTGCTCAGCGGCCTCAATGAACCGCAACGGCAGGCGGTGTTGCACGACCAGGGGCCGCTTTTGCTGCTGGCTGGCGCTGGCTCGGGGAAGACCCGGGCGCTGACCCACCGGGTCGCCTACCTGATCCGCGAGCGTGGGGTTCCAGCCTGGCAGATCATGGCGGTCACCTTCACCAACAAGGCGGCCGCCGAGATGCGTGAACGTCTCGAGGTACTGCTGACTGGCGGCGAGACCCCCTGGGTGGCCACCTTTCACGCCAGCTGTGTGCGGATTCTGCGCCAGGAAATCTCACAGCTCGGCTTCAGCAAAGACTTCACCATCTATGATGATCAGGATCAGCTGCGGTTATTGCGCGAACTGCTCAAAGAGCAGGGGATCCCTGAGCGCTCCCTGAAACCACGCGCTGCTGCTGGATTCATCGACAGCGCCAAAAATCGTGGTTTGACCCCCGAGCAGCTGGCCGGGCAGCGGCCCGATGAGCGCCAGCTGGCCGAGCTGTACGCCCTTTATCAGAAGCGCCTGAAAGACGCCAATGCTGTCGATTTCGGCGACCTGCTGCTGTTGACCGTGCGTCTGTTTGAAGAGCATCCGGAGATCCGGCGGCGCTGGCAGGAGCGCTTCAGGTACCTGCTGATCGATGAGTTTCAGGATACCAACCGGGTTCAGTATCGGCTTGTGCAGCTGCTGGTCGGCTCTGAAGATAACCTCTGCGTGGTCGGCGATGATGATCAATCGATCTACCGCTGGCGAGGGGCCGAGGTCGGCAATATTCTCAACTTCGATCACGATTATCCCAACGCCGAAATCATCCGGCTGGAGCAGAATTACCGCAGCACCCAGACCATATTGCGCGCCGCCGGTGAGCTGGTCGGCTGCAATCCGGCCCGTCGCGATAAACAGCTCTGGACGGAAAACCCCCCCGGTGAACCGCTGTCGATCGAGGCTGCGCCCGACGATCAGCTGGAGGCACACTTCGTTGCCGAAGAGATCGGTCGGCTGCAGCGCGAGGGCTATGGTCTGCGGGAGATTGCTGTCTTCTATCGGACCAATGCCCAGTCGCGGGCCCTGGAAGAGGCGCTGCGCGGGAGCCGCATTCCTTACGTCATGTTCGGCGGCGTAAAATTTTACGCCCGGATGGAGGTCAAGGATATCCTCAGTTACCTGCGTCTGCTGATCAATCCGGCCGACTCCCTGGCCGCCAAGCGGATTATCAACTCACCCGCGCGGGGGATCGGGGCGACCACGGTCGAGCGGATCGTCGCCTTCGAGACGGAAGCTGGCGGATTTCTGCCCGCCTGTCGGCTGGCGATAACAAGGGGCGGGATCAAAGGTGCAGCCGCCAAGCGGGTCGGTGAGTTCGTCGCGCTGATCGAGGAGTTTACCCAGCTGCTTGAGCGTCTGCCCTACCCGCAGCTGGCTGCTGAATTGATCCAGCGCAGCGGTTATGGACC
>CAMYNR010000082.1:0-5934 GCA_947259715.1 uncultured Desulfuromonadales bacterium | reverse complement strand
GCGCGCGGCCGGATGGAGAATTTGGAGCAGCTGCTGGCCGGCATGGAGGAGCACGCTGGCAGTGAAGCGACCCTGGCCGATTATCTCGAGCAGGTCGCCCTGATTACCGATCTCGACAGCTACGATCCAGAGCAGCAGCGGGTCACCCTGATGACCCTGCACTCAGCCAAGGGGCTGGAGTTTCCGGTGGTCTTCATGACCGGCATGGAAGAGGGGATTTTCCCCCATTCCCGCAGCGGCGAGGCGGGGGAGGAGCTTGCTGAAGAACGACGGCTCTGTTACGTTGGCATGACCCGGGCGATGAAGAAGCTTTATCTTTCACACGCCCGGCGCCGGCGGGTTTATGGGACCTACCAGTTCAACCCGCCAAGCCGATTTCTGGCCGAGATCCCGGCTGAGCTGTTGGCAACCGCTGCGGAAACGCAACCAGCGCAACCGGCTGCCGCGCAGCATAATCTCGCCTCGCTGTTCGACCTCGCCGAGGCAGATCAGTCGCCGACTGTGGAGCTGACAGAGGCGGAGCCTCAAGCTCCACAGCCGGCAGCAAAAAAAGCGCCTGCGGCGAGTACTGAAGCGGAAAATAGCGGCGCCTTTCGTTTGGGAATGAAGGTGCGGCATATCAAATTCGGCATCGGCACGATCCGCCGGCTGGAAGGCTCGGGGGATAAGCAGAAAGTGACCGTCTATTTCAGTTCGGTCGGTCCGAAGAAGCTGTTGCTCAAGTTTGCGGGTCTGGTACCCGTATAAAAAACGGCGCTGATGGTACAGGGAGCAGAATGGCAGAAAACTCTGAACAATTTACCCTGCTGCTGGTCGATGATAATCCGACCAACCTGCTGTTGTTGGCCAAGATTGTCGAGTTCGACCTGCCGCAGGTTCGCGTCCTGACCGCCCGGAGCGGTCTGGAAGGGCTGGCGCTGGCCAGTCAGCAGCCGGTCGATGGGGCCTTCCTCGACGTGCAGATGCCACAGATGAGCGGCCTTGAGATGTGCCGGGCCCTTAAAGCCGACCCCCGCACCGCGGAGATCCCGGTGGTTCTGATCACCGCCCACATGGCCTCAGCGGAGATGCGCGCCCAGGGGCTGGAGGCCGGCGCCTACGACTTCATTACCCAGCCGATCAGCAATGTCGAAATGTTGGCGCGAATCAAGGTCATGCTGCGTCTCTGCCAGGGAGAGCAGCAGCAACGCCGGGATCGTCAGCAGCTGCAACAGCAGGTTGCCGAGCATTCGGAGAAGTTGCGCTGGTTGAGCGGCTTGCTGCTCTCTGGAGATGGCTCGCTTCTGGACCAGGAGCGGCAGCTGCTGCAGCAGCTGGTTGACGAGTTTCCCGACCCGTCTCAGTTGACCGAACAGCAGCTGCTGGAAAAACTCGCCGACAAGTTTCCGCTGCGCTGGCGCCGGACCCTGTTCAAACTGGCGCTGCTCGACGAGGTCCCTTTCTCCCTGGCTCGAAAACTCAGCGAAATCGAAGATGTCGAAGCCGTCTTTGCCTATCTTCGCCGCCATGATCTGTCGTTGCAGGCGTTTCTGCCTGGCCGTGATCGCTACGTTTTCCGGCCGCAGGCCCTGAACTGGTTGCGCCAGCAGGCCCGGCTGTTTCTCGGTGAGCAGGAATGCCGTGAAGTTCTTGAGCTGGCGGCCGGCTGGTACCAGCAGCAAGGGGAGCCGCTGGCCGCGTTCAGCTGCCTGGTGCGTGGTGAAAACTATCCGCTGCTGTCGCAGCTGCTCAGTCAGCTTGGTCTGGAGCTCTCCCTCGCATGCCATCGGTCAGAGGTACATGAGCTGGTTGAGCAGGTTCCGAAAATGCAGGCCGCTGAATGTGGCTGGCTTTCATTGTACCTTGGCACCGGTCGCATGCAGCGCCACGCGCCGGATGTCGCTTCCTGGCTGGAGCTGGCGCACAGTCGCTTTGTCGCCGATGGAGACCAGCGCGGGGAACTGCTGGTTCTGAGCCAGCAGGTTATTCAATATCTGCTGATCGATGCTCGTATTGACCTGGGGCTGGAATTATTGCCCCGCTATCGGCAGCTGTGCCGTGACGTCGGGCCAATACTCAGCGCGGTTGATCGCATCAAGGTGCTGCTTTCCCTTGGTTATGCCGAACTCTTCCTTGCTGGTCAGCTCGAAGAGGCCAGCCGGATCGCCAGTGAATTGCAGTCTGAGAGGGTTCTTGCCGATTTTTCAGATCTGAGGGTCGAAGCTCAGCTGCTGAGGGCTTTGCTGGCGATGAACCAGGGGCGTCTGCGGGTTGCGCGGGCGGCAGTGGAGCAGGGAATGCTTGCCGCTCGAGAGCTTAACCCAATGGTCCGGCCGAGCTCCACCCTACAGGTCGTGGCTGCCGAACTGCTGTTTACCAGCGGTGAGCTCAGCTCCTTTCGCCGGCAGGTACAGAGCCTTGAGCAGTGCTGCGGCCGGGATGTTATCGGGCAGACGGTGTTCGGGCCGTTAATCTGTTTTTATACCACCCTGGCGCAGCTCGCCCGGGGAGACTATTCTGCCGCGCGTGAGCAGCTGGATTTGTGTCTGGCCGAGGGACAGGCGGCGTTTCAGCCCCATCTGCAGAGCTGGGTTTTGCAATTGCGGGGTTGGCTGAAGGCTTTGTCTGGTCATGATCAAGCCGCCAGAGAGGACTCTGCTCAGGCTCTGAAACTCCGCCGGCAGTGCGGCGGTGAGCTGTTCGGGCTGACCAACCAGCTGCTGGCCGGCGCCTGTAGTGCAACCTTGGGCGATAATCTTCAGGCGGAAACCTATCTCAGTCAGGGCCTGCAGGATGCAAAGCGGCTCGGCGCCGAAAAACTGAACGCCGGACTGCATGCCTGGTTGGCCCTGGTCTATGCACGGCAGAAAAAGATGCTCCTGGCTCAAGAACAGTTACAAGCGTTTTTGGCCCAACTGGCCCAACAAAAGTTAAGCTTCTTCACCGGCCTGACCCCGGATCTTCTTAAGGAGCTGCTTCCTCTGGCCGGTGCTGCTGGACAGCAGCAGGAACTGGTGCAGCAGGTAGCCGCCGATTGGCTGGGCGCTGCCATCAATGTCGCAGGTGAATTCTCGCCGGTCCTGGAGGTTCAGACCCTGGGCGGCTTCAGCCTCTGGAGTCATGGAGAGCCGCTGCTTGACCTCTGTGAGGTGGGCGGCGCCTCCCGCCAGATTCTGGCGCTGCTGCTGATTTCGCCTCGCCAGAGTCTCAGTCTGGATCTGCTTATGGAACGGCTTTGGCCGGAAAGCTCCACCAGTAAAGCGCGCTCAAGTTTTGATACGGCCCTGTCGCGACTACGCAAAGCCCTCGATAGATCGCTCGGAGCGAAAGGGAGTCGCGATTACCTGGTGCTGGAAAAGGGGATGTTACAGCTGCGTCAGGTCCAGGTCGATGCCAATTCCTTCAAACAGGCCATTGCCACTGCCCGCCGACAGCTGCAGCGGCAGGATGATTGGCAGGCAGAGGTCCACCTCTGGAAGGCGGAGCGACTTTGGAAAGGGGTTTTCCTGGCTGGCTTTGAGCTGCTGGAAGAGTTAACCCAGGAACAGGGTCTGTTGACCGAAGCCCGCCTGGACCAGGTGACCATGCTCGCCGGCCTGTTGCTCAAGCAGCAACGTAACGCTGAAGCAGAACGGCTGCTGCGGGAGGGGCTGCAGTTGGCTGGCAGCTATGAGCCGATTGTGCGCTTGTTGTTACAGCTGGCTGTTAGCAGCGGCAACCATCGACTGCACCTGCAGGTGGTTGAAAATTACCGGTTGGCGTTGCAGGCGGAGAGTTACTCGCCCGCCGAGATTGAGGAAATTCTCGAAAGTCTCGATTCGCCGCGGCCGGGACATTGATATAATCGGCCAAAGTATTAGGGATTCTTGAGACAATGGTCGATCTGCTTGTTTTCTCTTGCTTTTAGTGCTAATTTTTAACGTTTGTTCATAGCGATGGAGAAAAATGATGAAAGTCGCACGTCATGATATAGAACATGTCGCCCGCCTGGCGCGGCTGGCCCTGGACCCCACCGAGCTGGAAGCGCTGACCGGACAGATGGATGCCATCCTCGGCTATGTTGACAAGCTCAACGAGCTGAACACCGACGGCATCGAGCCGACTGCCCATGCGGTGCCGATGGAAAACGCCTTTCGCGCTGACGAGGTCAAGCCGTCGATCGGCATCGAGCGGGCGCAGCAGAACGCCCCGGAAGTGGATGGCAGCTGTTTTAAAGTGCCTAAGGTCATTGAGTAAGGTGGGAGGGGCTGTCGATAAGGGCTCATCTGCGGCGTTATGCTTGGCTTTGAATCCTCGACCTAGCGCTGCTAGGCCTGTGGTTCAAGACCTGCGCAAGCCTTGCATCTGAACCCTTCTCAACAGCCCTGGTGAGGCTCTCTGGAATTGAAAATCGCTTTGCGATTTTGGAGATAACATGGATTTGAACAGTTTGACGATTAGCGATTTACGCGAAAAATTAACTGCCGGTGAAACCACTTCGGTCGAACTGACCAGGGCATTCCTGGCGCGGATCAAAGCGACCGACGAGCGAGTGAACGCTTTTATCACCGTCTGTGAAACCGAAGCATTGGCTGCCGCCGCAGCGGCCGACCAGCGCATTGCCGCTGGCCATGCCGCAGCGCTGACCGGAATCCCGCTGGCGGTCAAGGATATCTTCAACACTTTGGATGTGCGCACCACCTGCGGCTCTAAGATTCTTGCCAACTACGTTTCCCCCTACGATGCGACCGCTATAACCAAGCTGCGCGAGCAGGGCGCGGTGATCATCGGCAAGCTGAACATGGACGAGTTCGCCATGGGCAGCTCCAACGAGAACAGCGCCGCCGGCAGCGTCAAGAACCCCTGGGACCTGCAGCGGGTCCCGGGTGGTTCTTCCGGCGGCAGCGCCGCGGCGATCGCCGCCGGCCAGGCGCTGGCCACCCTGGGCACCGATACCGGCGGTTCGATCCGTCAGCCTGCCTCCCACTGCGGGGTTGTGGGGCTCAAGCCGACCTATGGCCGGGTCTCCCGTTACGGTGTAATCGCCTACGCCTCGTCCCTCGATCAGGTTGGCCCTCTGGCGCGCAATGTTGAGGACTGCGCCACCCTGCTCGGGGTCGTCGCCGGATACGATCCGGCCGATTCGACCTCGGTCGATACTCCGGTACCCGACTATCTGGCCAACCTCAAGAAGGGGATCAAGGGAAAGCGGATCGGTCTGCCGCAGGAATACTTCATTGAAGGGCTCGATGCGGATGTCAAGTCGGCCGTGGACGCAGCGATCGAGACGTATCAAAGCCTCGGTGCCGAGATGGTCGAAGTCAGCCTGCCGCACACCGACTATGCCGTGGCCTGCTACTACCTGATCGCCACCGCCGAAGCCTCCAGCAACCTGGCGCGCTACGACGGGGTCCGCTTTGGCGTGCGTAAAGACAATGGCGAAGGGCTGATCGGCATGTATCAGCAGACCCGCGCCGCCGGCTTCGGCGCCGAGGTCAAGCGGCGCATCATGCTCGGCACCTACGCTCTCTCCAGTGGTTACTACGACGCCTATTACCTGAAGGCACAAAAGGTGCGTACTCTGATCCGCCAGGATTTTCTCGACGCCTTCGAGCAGGTCGACCTGTTGCTGACGCCGGTCGCGCCGACTCCGGCGTTTAAACTCGGCGAGAAGGTCGATGATCCGCTGCAGATGTACCTCTCCGATATCTTCACCATTCCGACCAATCTGGCCGGAACCTGCGCCCTCAGCCTGCCCTGCGGAACCAGCAGCGAGGGGCTGCCGATCGGCCTGCAGCTGATCGGCAAGCCGTTCGCCGAAGCTGAAATCCTGCAGGCGGCCTGGGCTTTTGAGAATGCCACCGGGTTTGGCGGCCAGCTGGCGGAATTGTAAAAAAAACTGTAGGGGCGAAACTTGTGTTCGCCCGGGCTTGGAAACGAGGCGAACACGAGGTTCGCCCCTACGGATATTTAAAC
>CAMYNR010000081.1 GCA_947259715.1 uncultured Desulfuromonadales bacterium | reverse complement strand
AATATAGTGCGAAAAAGAGAGCCGCCAAAACGACAACGATCAGAATAGTCATAAATTTAGTTTTTATACTCATGCTCGACCCTGCCCTGCCGATTCCCAGACCGACACGCGATTTTTTTGCTTTCCGCAGCGACTGAAATCCGTTCTCTCAGAAAATTCATCCCTTTCTTTGGCAGAATTCCTGCCCAAAGAAGGCATAATTTTTAGATCACATTGCATGCCACTACAGAACCTTGGTTTGGTAAAACACCGACAATTGCTTTTAATGGCTCTCAAGCTCAATCATTCTGGAAAATGGGTTAGAAATTTTCCTTTTATAAATAGTTCGTTAGAAAAGTGCTCTGAAATTTTCCTGAGAAATTAACAACCCAAGGCATACTGAGCTTGCCCGATCCAGATCAGGCTCAAAGTGTAACATTTCAAACAGACATGAGACACTTCTGTAACATCATGCCGTGACAGTTGGGGCTATGCTGAGAAAAGTTACCTCGATTTAGTGGGATTTAGCTGAAATCAAACATTCAATCGGTGAATCCACCCAAATTCAAAGAATGCATTGGAATTTATGTCATCCACAGTTGGCCTGATACGTCACGCGGCCGTAACAGGTTACACACCTCTGGCAACAGAGAATCAGCATAACCAATTATTTTTATTCAATTTATTATCCAAAAAAGAAATGGCATAAAAATTGATGATAGAGAAAACAGCAATCTATAAACAGCGCATTGCCGCCACTGATCGCCTAAGCCAGTAAAGGAGAACTAAATGAATGATTCAATAAGCCAGCTGGATCCGAACCGCCTGCAACGCTCTAAATTTTCTTACACCACCCGTCGGATCCCTCAGGAAAGCATCGCCACTTTGATAACAGGGAATCTCAGGCCGCAATCTGGTGAACTGGTGTTGGCCCGGGTCAGCGGAATCGGCCAGCACACCCGCCTGGAGCGCCCTGACGGTCGCCGCTGCCATCTCTTTATCGGTGATGAAATCGTGGTCAGTTACGGTCATCGCTACGCTCCTGACCAGTTTGAAGCGGTCGTTCCCGACAATCTGGCGCCCTGTCATTTGGTCGCCGCCGGCGGTGTGGCCGGTAACATGCTGAACAGGCATCGAAAAATGAAGATCCCGACCCACATCAAACCCCTGGGCCTTCTGGGGGACGTGCATGGTCGCCGCCTTAACCTGAACAACTTTAAACTCCCAAGCCTGCCTAAACCGGCGACTACTCCACTGACTTTGGCGGTGGTCGGCAGTTCGATGAACTCGGGAAAAACCACCACCGTCGCCAACTTGATCCATGGATTTACCAAACTGGGCATGCGGGTTGGTGCCGCTAAGGTCACTGGCACCGGAGCGGGCTGCGATTACTGGAAAATGAAAGATGCAGGAGCCAAGGTGGTTTTCGATTTTATTGACGCCGGCTTTTCCTCGACCTACAAAGCCAGCCTGGTTGAACTCGCTGAAATCACGGAAACATTGATCGACAACCTGGCTCATTCCGAGGTCGATATAAGAATCATTGAAATTGCCGATGGGCTCTTTCAACAGGAAACGGCCGCCCTGCTTTCATTACCAGGGTTTGCCAGCCTGCTCGATTGCATCCTGTTTGCCTCGGCGGACTCGATGGGTGCTGATGCCGGAGTTCGTTGGCTACAACAAAAAGGGTTGCCGGTCATTGCCGTAAGCGGCGTTGTCACAAGTTCTCCGCTAGCCGCCAGAGAAATTGAAGCGGCCATCCGCCTGCCGGTCTACCCCACCCCAAGTTTGACCAAACGGGCGACGGTCGAAACCATTCTTGATACGCTTGCCGCAAGAACCGAGCAACCGCAAGAACCCCTTGCCCAGAGGAGTGCGGCGCTGGCCGTTATAAACGGATGAAATTACCACCGGTCTTCAAGAATAAACGGCGCGGATTATTTATCCAGTTGCTCGCAATCGGCGCTGGCCAGGCAATCTCGACCGTTGCGATACTTCTGTTGGTCCGTTTCGCCTTTGACCAGATGGTGGAATCCAGCCCGGTCGGCTTTTCTAAAACAATTGCCTGGGCCGGTCTGGGGCTGTTCATTGCCGCCGTTATGCATGCCTGGCTGGGGCACCATGAGCAGGTGACCGCTGAGCACCTGGGCCAGGACTACAGCCATAGAGTTCGCCTGCTGCTATTTCGCCGTCTCAACCGCTTGGCGCCAAGAAGCCTGCAACGTCGCAGCAGCGGGGCAATCATGTTGCGTTTTGTCGGTGACCTGACAGCCTTACGGAACTGGGTCAGCCGTGGTTTATCCCGTTTGGTGGTTGCTGGGCTCACCAGCCTCATTGCCCTGCTCGTGCTGCTCTCCTTGAACTGGATGCTTGGTATCGCAGTCGGGCTTTCCTTCGCCTTAGGTTTGTGCAGCAACCTCAAGCTTGGTGCGAACATGCGCCAAGCTGTCTTGGAAGCCCGCTCTTGCCGTTCCTCGCTGGCGGCGAACATCGGCGAAAAGATTAACAGCACGGCGGTCGTTCAGGCCTTTGGCCAAAATGAACGGGAACAACGTCGGGTGGCCAGACAGAGTCGTCGCCTGAAGCAGGCTATGATCTCGCGGGCCCAGGCAATCGGCCGGATGCGGGCCATGACTGATGGTGCGATGGGCTGCGCTTCAGCGATCGTGTTTCTGCTCGGCGCCCTTGAAGTTTCCAACGGCCGCACCTCACCCGGAACGGTCGTTGCTGCCCTCACCGTGCTGGGCCTTTTGAAGCCCGCCGTCCAAAGGCTTGGACGGATCCATGAATATTATCAAAGCGCCCAGGTTTCACGGCAAAAACTCAAGGATTTTTTTGCGACCCCTGGCGTGTTGACGGAAAAGAAGGAAGCGGTCGATTTGCAGCCCGGTCCTGGTCGCCTTGAGTTCCACAAAATTCACCTCGGAGAAACCTTAAAAGGGATTACTGTTGTCGCCGAGCCCGGTTCCAGGATTGCTGTGACCGGCGCCAATGGATCCGGAAAATCAACCCTCCTGGAACTTGCCGCACGCCTGCTTGACCCCGACAAAGGCCAGGTCCTCCTTGACGGGCAGGTACTAGCTCACCACAGTTTAAGCTCGGTTCGGCAGGCGATCGGCATGGTCAGCGGTGAGCTGCCGCTGCTACGTGGAACCGTGGAGAAAAATCTCCGCTACCGCTGGCCCGATGCCCCGGAGGAAGAACTGAGCAAAACTTTGGCCTGGTGCGGTTTGGACAGGATGCTTAATGATTTCCCTGCCCGGGAAAAAACCAGGATCCTTGAAGGTGGCAGCAATCTTTCATTAGGACAACGGCAACGTCTTGCTCTGGCGAGAGCTTTGCTCGGCACCCCGCCGGTGCTGCTGCTGGATGAGGCGGACACCAACTTGGATACCGAAGCCAGCCGACTATTGGACCGGATTCTCAAAAGTTACCCCGGGACGATTTTACTGGTGAGCCATCAGCAGGAAAGAATCGCTGCGGCAGACGAGGTCTGGGTATTGAAAAACGGAAAACTTCGCGTGGTCAAGACAGCCCCCGCGGCAACTAAGAGCAAGCAAAAATGCCCCGAACTAGTCAAATCAAACAATCGAAACTGCAGCATTACCGAATTCCCAGCAGCGACTCAAATAGCGCTGCAATAAATTCAAGGACGAGAGAGCAATGGAGTCAAATACAGATAAAAATCAGCTACATACGCCGCTTCCCCACGGCATTGTGCTGAAGCGGAGACTCAAGGCCGAGCCCGGACTCTGCTATTTCCTTTACCTTCCGCAAAGGGATTTGAAAAATGCGCCGATCTTTGTTTCGATTCACGGTATTTCGCGTAATGCAGCCGAGCAAGCCTTTAGCTTTGCCGAGCTTGCCGAACGCTACGGGGTGATCCTAGTTGCGCCGCAATTTGACAAAGCGCGCTTTCAAGGCTACCAGCGTCTCGGCTGGGGGGCCAAAAAGCAACGCGCCGACCAGGCCCTTGAGAAGATTATCCTCGAGGTCGTCGACCTGACCGGTGCTTCGAATGGTCCATTCTATATGTTCGGCTTTTCAGGAGGAGGACAGTTCGCTCACCGTTTTGCCATGGCCTTTCCTCATAGCGTTGCCCGTTTGGCCCTTGGAGCTCCCGGCTGGTACACCTTCCCCGACCCGACCCAGCGTTTTCCCAGGGGCATCAAGTCCAGCCGCCACTCGCGGCTCGGGCTGCGGCCTTCGCGGTTTCTGCACATTCCCACCTGCGTTCTGGTCGGCGAAAATGACAATCTTCGCGATGACGATCTGAATAAGTCACCAAGGATTGATCAGCAGCAAGGATGTGACCGCATCGAAAGGGGCCTTCGCTGGATTCAAGCTATGGTCGCCGCCGCTCGGGCGCGGGAGATCAAACCAACCTTTACCTTCGAAGTGCTGCGCGACTCTGATCACTCCTTCAAAAATTGCATTAAGAATGGCGAGTTAAATAATCGTGTTTTCTCTTTTCTTTTCGGGGAACCGCCCGACAAGCCTGCCGAGGACCTGCCAAATTTCCCCGCGATGGCAGGGAACCAAAAAATTCCGAAAGACCTCACTTGCGGAGGAACAACCTGAGATGTGAAGCGGGGGCTACATGCAGTTATTGCCAGGGGCAATAACCGGTCTGTTTTTTTTTCGCTTTTCCAGTGTGTACAGGAGCTAAAAATGAAACGATTTCTCTTTTCGACCTTACTAGCAACGGCTGTGCTGATGCTGACACTTTCCCCCATGGTTTTTGCCGCTGATTCCATCAGGTTGCCAGCCGGAACCCTGGATGCGAAAGAATTGCGGCAATTGTTCATCGGAAAAACCGTGCAATCCCTTAACGTCAAGAATAAACGTATAAGCCTCACCTACTATGACCCGAGTGGTAAGGTGAGGCAGCTTCGAAAGGGGAAATTACGTTCAGGAAAATGGAAGATTAAAGATAACGGCAGAATCTGCCTGAAAATGGGAAATGCAAGAAACAAGTGTCGTATTGTGGTTTTTGAGCAGGGCGAGTACAAAAAATACATCGTCAAAAAAGATGGCCGGCACAAACATGTCATCGACTACCGAAGCTTTATCACCGGAAATCCACACAATCTTTAATTGGTCCAATGTGGCGACCTGCCAGTTGATGGTTTACTGGCAGGTCGTCGCAAATCAGTCAAGTGGGTCAAACTTATCTTGCGTCGCATAACAGAGCGGACAGACCCAGCCTTCCGGCAAATCGGCAAACTCAACACCGACTGCAACATTGTTCATTGCATCCCCCTTGGCTGGATCATAGACATAGCCACAACATGTACAGATATAGCGCATTCTCAGAACTCCTGGTTAGACCGCAAAATATTTCGCCTGGGGATGATGCACGACGATCGCCGACGTACTCATCTCAGGCACCATTTCAAAAGATTCTGTCAAACCGACCCCGATCTCTTCCGGTTTCAGCAGCTCAAAGAGGGGCTCATGAGCCTCCAGGTCGGGACAGGACGGATAGCCGAAACCGTAGCGTGAACCGCGGTATCCTTGGGCGACATAAGCCTGGATATCAGTGCTCTGTTTTTTTTGCAGTCCCATTTCAATGCGCATCAGTTCATGCCAGTATTCAGCCAGCGCGTCGGTCAACTCAACCCCAAGCCCGTGCAGCATCAGGTAATCATGATAGCTGTCAGATTCGTAAAGTTCTTTGGTCTTTTCTGCCAAGGCGGCACCGATCGTCACAACAAAGAAGCTGACTTTGTCGCCACCCTCTTCTGCCGTGCGAAAATAATCGGCGATGCAGAGACCTGGTGCGGTTGACTGTCGCGGAAAACTGAAAACTTTGGTACAGCCACTATCGGCGACGAGCAAATTTTCAGCCTCACTGACGCAGTCGAAATAGCCATACACCACTTTCGGCTGCAGCCAGCCTTCGGCCAGAGCCTGCTCTTTGAGCCGCTGAAACAGCGGGATGACTGTTTCAGCGGTCAGTTGATCATACTCCGCCTTGCTCAGTTTGCCCCGCCGATAACCCCAGCGGCCACGAAACAGTGCTGCATTATTGAGATAATCGAACAGCACCTCGGGATCAATCTTCTCCACCATCCGCCGGCCAAGGAAAGGTACCTCCGGTGGCTCTTGAGAGCGCTCGAGCACCTCCTGCTGCGGGCCGGGCCGATTGGCGACCAGGGTCGAAGCCTCCCAGGTCGTCGCTGCCAGCTTGCCGGCTTCAAACTCACGAATCGCTTTGAGACCGGCGAAAGCATCGGCACAGTAAACCACCGGCTGCTGATAGTTCGGCACGCAATCCTGAGCGACAAACTTTTCCGTTAACGCTGCGCCTCCCAAAAGGACGGGCTGAGTCAGCCCGGCAGCCTGGAACTGAGCCATATTGTCTTTCATCAACAGCGCTGACTTCACCAACAGGCCCGACAGGCCAACAACATCGACCCGTAACTCTTTGGCTTTGGCGATAATCGTCTCAGCCGGGACTTTTATGCCGATGTTGTGCACCTTGTAGCCATTATTAGTGAGGATGATGTCGACCAGGTTTTTGCCGATATCGTGGACATCCCCCGCCACTGTCGCCAGCAGAATACTGGTCCGCCCCTCATCGGCGAGCTTCTCCATGTAGGGTTCCAGCAAGGCCACGCTCTGCTTCATCACTTCAGCGGACTGCAGTACAAAGGGCAGCAGCAGCTCGCCACGGCCAAACAGATCGCCGACCTCGCGCATTGCCGGAACAAGCAGATTATTGACAATGTCAAGCGGCTTCCAGCGCCCGCGCAGCTCACTGAGCAGGTCTTCAAGTCCCTCTTTGTTTCCCTGGAGGACTTTTTGCCGCAATTGCTCTTCAACGCGCAGATCCTCAGCGGAAGTCTGATCATCTTTCTCTACTGCCTGTTCAAAATGCTCAATAAAATCCATCAGAGCCGAATCCCGCCGGTTATAAAGCAGGTCCAGACATTTTTCCCGATCAACATCGCTGATTGAGGCATAGGGTAGAACTTTGGCGGCATCGACTATTGCGGTATTCAGGCCCAGCGCGACCGCTTCATGAAGAAAGACCGAATTGAGTACTTTGCGTGCAGCCGGCCGCAGTCCAAAGGAGATATTGCTGACCCCCAGGGTAAAGCCAACACCCGGCAACTGCTGCGTCACCAGCTTGATCGCCTCCAGGGTCTGAAGCGCGGCGTCGCGCATCGTCTCGTCACCAGAGCCGACGGTAAAAGTCAGCAGATCAAACAGGATATCTTGCGGCCGCAGGCCATGCTTCGCCACCGCCAGCTGGTAGATCTGCTTGGCAACAGCAAGCTTTTTCTCTGCGGTTAAAGCCATCCCTTCTTCGGTAATCGTCAGGGCGACCACCGCCGCGCCATACTTTTTGGCCAGCTGGCAGATTTTATCGAGGTTGGCGCCGCCATCCTCCAGATTGATCGAATTGATAATGGCCCGACCGGGGTACAACGGCAAGATCGCAGCCAGGGTCTCGGGACTGGTCGAATCGAGCATTAAAGGCAGCTTGCAGGAGTTGGAAAACAGCTTAACCAGGGTGGTCATATCCTGCAGTTCGTCCCGTCCGGCATAAGCCACACAAAGATCCAGGACCTGAGCGCCCCGCGCCTCCTGATCCAGCCCCAGCGTCAAGCACCCTTCCCAATCCTCTGCCAGAAGCGCATCGCGAAAAGCCTTGGAACCATTCGGGTTACAGCGCTCGCCGATCAGCAGTGGCGGAATATCCTGGTTTAATTCAACGGCCTGATAGAGGCTGGCAACTGAGGCTTTCATCGGCTCACCTCCCGCACGGCGGGCTTAACCCCGGCAAGCTTTTCGACCAATCGGGCAATATGCTCAGGACCGGTCCCGCAGCAGCCGCCGACCATGCTGACCCCCTCCTCACGAACAAAATCATACATCTGCTGGGCGTAATCGTCAGGCTGCAGCGGATAATGGGTTTGACCGTTCACGACCTCCGGCAGCCCCTGATTGGGAATGCAGGAGATACGCTGTGGCCAGTGCTGGCTGAGATAATGAATATGAGAACGCATGTCCTGGGGTCCGGTAGCACAATTCAGACCGAGGGAAAAGATCGGATAAGGTTCGAGGGTGGCGACCACAGCCGCAATGTCACTGCCAACCAGCATGGTCCCTTGCTGTTCGATGGTCACCGAGACCAGCACAGGCAGATCGAGCTTGGCCGCGGCCAACACTTCAAAGGCGGCGACGACGGCGGTTTTCACCTGCAACAGATCCTGACAGGTTTCGATGATCAGACAATCGACGCCAGCTTCAAGCAATGCCTCAATCTGCTCCCGGGTTGAGCTGGCCAGCTCCGACACCTCAATATGCCCTAGAGACGGCAGCTTGGTGCCGGGGCCAACCGAGCCGGCAATGTACTTCTCTTTGCGCCCGGCAATCGCCTTGTGGGCATGTTCAACCGCCAGCCGATTGATTTTCTTGACCTGATCCTGCAAGCCATATTCGGCCAACACAACCGAAGAAGCCCCAAAAGTATCTGTTTCGATGACCATCGCTCCGGCATCGAGCATTTCGCTGTGAAGCCGGACAATAAACTCCGGAGCATAGAGATTAAGCGCTTCGTTGCACCCTTCACAGCCCTGCCAGGCCTCGTCGGGGATTGTCATCTGCTGCAGGTTGGTCCCGCAGGCGCCGTCAAAAATAAGAACCGGATGGTCGCTAAAATTCATGCTCAACTCATTTCTTGGATTAAGTTTTATAAAACCAATTTGCCACCAAGGCACCAAGGAAAAACTTTCATGGTATAGCGCCGAGAACTCCGAGCAAGCAGAGAAGCCTTGCTCCGGTTTCAGGTTTCAGGTTTTAGGTTTTCGCCTTAAACCTAAACCGGGGTTAAAGTGTGTTTTTATTTGCGTTAACGATTTTGGTCTTCTTGGTGCTCTTGGTGCCTTGGTGGCTAAAGGTTTTTAATTTTTGTTGCTTTCATACCACTGACATTGTCAATAAAAAAGCCCGACAATAGCACCGGTCATGCAGGTCGCCATGACTCCGGCGAGGATAGACTTCATACCCAGGGCGACGATTTCATCTCGGCGTTCGGCAGCCATCGCTCCCATGCCTCCGATCATAATACCAAGGCTGCCAAAATTCGCGAACCCGCACATGGCATAAAGCATTATCAAGCGACTGCGTTCCCCCAAGGCTTCAGCGGGCAATCCTGCCAACTGCAGATAGGCGACAAACTCATTGAGAACTGTCTTGCTGGCCAGCAATCCCCCGGCGACCAGAGCCTCACTCCAGGGAATTCCGAGCAACCAGACCAGTGGGGCCAGCAGAAAACCGAGCATTCGCTGCAGGGTGACAGGTTCCCCGGCCAATTCTGGAAACAGTCCAAGCAGCTGATTGCAAAGAGACACCAGAGCAATCAGGACGATCAGCATGGCGACAATATTCAGCAACAGCTTGATGCCGTCAAGGGTTCCGCGGGTGATGGCATCCATACTGCCACGGGCCGGTGAAGGATCACTCACCCGACCGTCGGTAAGGGGTCCTTTATGGGGCACCATTAGACCAGCGACCGTGATAGCGGCCGGAGCACTGATGATCGAAGCGGTGAGGATGTGCCCTAATGCGCCTGGAATGGCGGCCCGCAAAATACTGGCGTAAAGCACCAGCACGGTTCCGGCAATGGTACTCATCCCGCAGACCATCAGGGTGAACAGCTCGCCGCGCGACATTTTCAACAGATATGGCCGTACCAGCAAAGGCGCTTCAACCATGCCGACAAAAATATTGGCTGCGGCCCCTACCCCCAGCGCTCCACCAATCCGCAGGGTCTTTTCCAGGAGCAAAGAGCAGCCCAGCACAAGCACTGGCAAGACACGCCAGTAGAACAGCAAAGACGATAAGGCGCTGATCACCAAAACCAGCGGCAAGGCCCGAAATGCGAGCACAAAACTCGCGCCGGGCGCAGATTCGGCAAACGGCAGCGGGCTTCCGCCGAGATAGCCGAAAACCACTGAAGTCCCCGCGGTGGTTGCCTGCTCCAATGCCAGAGTGAGCTTATTTAAAAAGATAAACAGTTCTTTTGCTGGCGGAAATTTCAGCAAACAGATCGCCAGCAGAAATTGCAGCAGCAACCCACTGCCAATCACCTGCCAACGAATCAGCCGGCGGTCCTCACTGAGAAGCCAGGACAGTAGCAGTAAGCTGAAAACCCCCAGCAGCCCGCGCAATTCCATAACAACCTCAAACAGAATAATATGGCAGAAAAATCAAAAGCCAAGACTACTCAACTAATTCAGTCGCTGTCCAGTACCATCTTGCCAGCTGTCGGTGATACCGAAACAGTCGTAAAGTCATTACATTTCCGCTGAGTTTTTGCTAGGCTTTTCTTCAGGATATTTAAACTGAGGTGAATAATGAATATTCCTGAAGACCAATTAAAATCAACAGTCCTCGGTCGACGCTTGGGGGACTACCTCCTCAACCAGAACCTGCTGAGCGAAGCCCAGCTCGAAGAGGCCATCGAGTATCAGTGCATTTACGGTGGCAAGCTTGGGACCAGCCTGGTCGAGTTGGGTTATGTCCATGAAGATCTGCTGGCGCAGATTTTAAGCCAGCAGTTGAGGCTTCACTACATCAAACCGGAGCTGCTGATGAATGTTCCAGCTGAAATCCTTCAGCTGGTGCCTGAGAAAATTGCCCTGCGGTACAAAGTCGTCCCCTACCACATCGAAAACAAGCGGCTCTATCTGGCCATGAATGATGCCAGCAATCTCGCCGAAATCGACGAACTTTCGTTTCAACTCAACCAGGTTATCGTCCCTCTGGCCGTTCCCGAAGTTCGCTTAATGCTTGCCCTGAAACAGCACTATGGTCTGACCCTGTCCCCGCGCTTTGAAACCCTCGCCTCGCAAATAAAAAAACGCGGCCTGGCCGAGAAAAAACAAGCGAATTTTGTCCCTGTTGAGCCCTCGGATAAGACCATAGAAGACTGGCCTTTACTCGGCGATGAGGGCAGCGAAGCAGAGGACATTTCACCGGATGCATATTTCAGCGATGCAACGTCAACAGCTGAAATATCCTTGACCAGTCTTTGTCAACAACTGGCAACTGCCAGCGAGCGTAACGATATCGCTCGTGCGCTGGTCAATTACCTGGGACAGGAATTTATTGCCGCCGGAATTTTCGTTGTCCGGCCAACATCTGTCAGCGGCTGGCTGGCCCGCTGCAAAGATGTTGAAGTGGTCGATTTTGCTCAATATATCGATCCGCTTCAGCAAGGGTCAGTGCTTAAATTGGTGGTGGATAACCGCAGCCACTATCTTGGCCAGATTTTAGAGCCGCTGGCAAGCCAGGAGCTGATAGGCATGTTTTCCGCGGCTCCGCCGAGCGCCTTGGTCGTCCCCATTCTGGTTCGGGAGCGCGTCGTTTCTATTCTCTATGTCCAGGATCATCTTGAAAATTTGGAAAAACGCTTTGCCGAATTGCAATCGCTGGTCAGTAAAGCAGAAATGGCCTTTATGCTGCTGATCATGAAAAATAAAATCCTTACCATCTGAGGCCCGGATGAACTCAGAGGAAAAATCTCTCACCGCCAACCAGGGATTGAAATTAAAGCAGGCCCTGACCGCCGGCAGCGAAGAACTCTTTCAATTGCTGTTGAGCTCCGATCAGGAACTCCTGCTTGCATCAATGAGAAACCCTGCATTTCATGATGACCACCTTCTCAACTTGCTTAAACGCCGCGATCTTTCTGAAGAGTTGGTGAGGGCCATTTATCTGCGCCGCAGGGAAAAGCTCAGCCATGGTTTAATTCTGGCTTTGGTGAAAAACCCGAACACGCCTGGCACCATCATCCGCAGCCTGTTGCCGCAGCTGCGCCTCTTTGAGCTCGTTGATCTCTGTTTTATCCCCGGGGTGACTCCCGATCAGCGGCTGGCTGCTGAGCGGGCAATTCTGCAGAGACTGCCGACAACACCGCTGGGTAACAAATTGACCCTGGCACGCCGGGCCACAGCCCCTGTGGTTGCCGAGCTGGTCAAAGAAGGAGAGCCGCGCCTGCTTGAAGCCTGCTTGACCAATTCAAGACTTAAAGAGGCCGCTGTTTACCAGTTTCTCAACAGTTCTCGAGCAACCCCGGAAACCATATCATCAGTGGCCCGTTGCCAGCGCTGGCAGCAACGCCCCAACCTGCGCCTGGCGATATTGAAGAACCGCAACACTCCGGATATCTGGTTTACATTGTGGTTGCCGAGAATGCACACCCCTTTATTGAGGCAGCTCCTGGCCAGTCGCCGATTAAACCCGAGGCAGAAAACTTTGGTCACTCACGAATTGAAAAAGCGCTCAGGGAACTGATTCCCTTCAGTTTCTGACCAGGTTTTTTTATTTGCTGAAATTCAGCCCGAGATAAGTTAAGATAAAAATTAATATCCTTTAAATCCCCACCACCAGGATCCGTTCCTATGATTGAAGCTGTTAAGGACATTGAAGACCTGATTAAAAATCAGATTAATCTGCCCTCTCCGCCTGCAATCGCCGTGCAGATACTCAATATTGTGCAACAGCCGGAGGCCTCGATTCAGGATTTGGCCAGAATTATCTCTGCAGATCCGGCCTTAACCGCCAAAATGCTGCGGATAGCCAACTCTGGCCTCTATTCCCCGTCGAGCCAAGTGACCAGTGTGGAACGCGCCATCACCGTGCTTGGCACCAATGTGATTAAAAACATCGCCCTGTCCTTTGTCATCGCCAACGATCTTAAGAGCAGCAGCCGGGCTAATTTTGACTACGATTATTTCTGGCGGCGCTCGGTGACCTGCGGTGTCGCCGCTGAACTCTTAACCGCGGCCTTGCAGGAAAAAAATGACGACATTTTCGTCACCGCGCTGCTGCACGACATTGGCGTGCTGACGATGTACCTCAGCAAGGGTGATGAATATGCCGAACTGCTGAAGCAGAAGGGAACCAGCAAAGCCTCCCTGACCAGCCTGGAAGAAAAAAGGTACGGCTTTGATCATCAGCAGCTGGGGGCCACTCTGGTTGAAAGCTGGGGTCTGCCGGTTCAGATTTATGAACCGATGCGCTATCACCACAATTCGGCCAAAGCCAAGGCTGAATTCAAGAGAACAACGGAAATTCTTTGGCTTGCCGACCTGTTGTCAGCTATTTACAGCGAGTCAAACAGCGCTGAAAAAGTTCGCCTGCTACAGGACGAAATGGAAGAGCACTTCAATCTGCCCGCCGAGCAGGTCCGCGAGCTGATTGATGAGGTCGCAACCAAGAGTATTGAAATTCTGGACATGTTTGAGCTTGATGCTGGCGACATGAAGCCCTATTCGCAGATGTTGCAGGAAGCCAATGACGAGCTTGGCCGGCTGAATCTCTCCTACGAGCAGCTGGTCATGGAGTTGAAAGAGGCCAAGGAGAAAGCCGAGCTTCTGGCAAACGAACTAAGCGAGGCCAACAGCCGCTTAAAAGAACTGGTTAACCGGGACGGCCTGACCGGGCTCTATAACCATAGATTTTTTCAGGAAACCCTCAGCAAGGAAATCGCCAGGGCCATACGCTATAAGTCCAACCTGTCACTGGTTCTGCTGGACATCGATTTTTTTAAAAAGGTCAACGACAATTACGGCCATCCGGCTGGCGATCTGGTTTTGAAAAATATCGCCTCCGCCGTGGCCACGGCGGTGCGGCCGAGTGATGTGGTCGCCCGTTATGGCGGGGAAGAATTTGCCGTCATCCTGCCTGAAACCAATATGGCCGGGATGAAGGTCTTCTCTGAACGGATACGTCGCTGTGCTGAGGGGGTTGTCACTCTGGTAGAAGGACAGCAGATTCAAGTCACCATCAGTATCGGCGGCACAACCTTTACCCATGAGCATCCGGAAATAAGTAAAGAACGACTGATCGATACAGCGGACCGCGGGCTCTATCTCTCGAAAAAAAATGGTCGCAACCAGGTCACGATTCTGGATGCCCTCGAATCATCCGGCTGATCAATCCTGAACCAGTTTCCTGCCAGATCGTTTCCAGGCGCTCATGTGCCCCTGTAAAAAGTCCACCTTTATCTGAGCGACCAGCTTCAGCAGCCAACCGGCCAACCAGGCTCGGGGGCCATGCTCACAGCAAAATATGACAGGCCGCTGACCAGCATCCAGTGTCGCTCTTTTCAATGTTGCTAATTTCCAAAAGGGAATATTCAGTGCCCCCGGCAGGTGCCCCTGACGAAATTCAAGATCACTGCGCACATCGATGATAAAAGGGCCAACACCGGCCAACAATTTTTTATCCAACTCTTCGGGAGTCATTTTCACTCCTAAAAGGATGAATTCGGCTGCTGCAAAAATTCCCGTTCTGCAGCGGTCGACTTTCGCCCTAAAATAAGATTACGGTGTGGAAAGCGGCCAAAACGTTGGATGATAACCTGGTGGCGAATCGCATAATCGAGAAAACCTGCAAAAGCCGCCTGCCATTTTTCCGGCACCCCCGCGAGCAACTTGCTGAAAAGCTCCACAGAGCGATTTTGCTGCTCCAAATCTTCACTGTGCTCCAATGGCAGATAGTAGAAAACTCTCTCTACGGGGCGCAGCAACAGATCCTCGCCAGCGCCCAACCCTGCCAGAGCCAATTCCAGGGCTGCTGA
Organism: uncultured Desulfuromonadales bacterium; assembly: GCA_947259715.1. Lineage (GTDB taxonomy): Bacteria > Desulfobacterota > Desulfuromonadia > Desulfuromonadales > Geopsychrobacteraceae > Malonomonas. The sequence goes on along the minus strand of CAMYNR010000081.1, from coordinate 2,236 downwards.
ATCGCTGGCGAAGGCTTGTGGGCTATCGCGGTAGATATTGCGGGTAAACTGATCAAGCAGCAGAATCTGGGCCAGGTGGTTCAGGGGTTCACTAAGTTCCTGGGAGGCAAGTTTTTCTTTACGCGCCTGCGCGACCAGCTCAGAAAATTTTTCTTTTATCTCCTGATCGATGCAAGGATCTTTACCAAACCAAAGCTTGCTGCGCGACTCTATCACCCGCAAATCGTCCTCAGTCGACCCAAACCAATAACTTAAAACATCTGTAAGTGCGGCCATGAATTATTCTCCTGAAAATTCATCGATACTATTTTTAACAAACTGAGAACGCCCCCAGATAAGATCTCTTTTTCTCCAAGACTGGATACTCTCAAGACTCCATGATATTTTAACATGTAGAATATTCTTGATTTATTCTGGATAGGCACTTTGCTTCACTGTCGAGAAACCGGGCTCAGAGCTCCCATCTCCAGGGCCGCATGAACCCATCCCTGGGGCTTGACTGCCGCCATCCAGGCGACAGACACCCTTACGATGGGAACTCTGAGCCCGGTTCGCCGATTGATTGAGCAAAGTGCCTATCCAGAATAATTATTTTCATCATGATATGGAAACTTTCCAATGTCAGAGACTCTGGCCACCAAATATCAGCTCACTACAACCGAGGAAGGATATTGTCTGGAGCTCAGTGGCAACTGGAGATTTGTCGACGGCATCCCCGAAGCGGCCCCCCTGCTCAGCCAACTGTCCAGCACAAATCAGCCCCCTCGACTGCACTTCGATAGCCGTCGGTTGGAGCAGTGGGATACCGGATTCATGACATTTCTTTTGGGCCTGCTGGCCAATTGTCAGGAGCATCAGATTCAGGTTGACCAGACGGGCTTGCCGCCCGGAGCACAAAAACTGCTCAAACTGGCCCATGCGGTTCCGGAACGCAAAGGCGCCAGGCGCGAGGTGCTGGGCCAGCCGATCTTAACCAAAGTTGGCAACGTCACCATTGAAATGCACCGACACTGGAGCGAACTGCTCTTTTTTATCGGCCAGGTCTTCTTTGCCCTCGGCAGGATGCTGCGTGGTCAGGCCCGCTTTCGGCGCTCTGACCTGCTCTATCAGATTGAATGCGCCGGCCCCATGGCCCTGGTGATCATTACCCTGATCAGCACTCTGGTCGGGATGATTCTGGCTTTTGTCGGTGCGGTCCAATTACGTCTCTTTGGCGCACAGATATTCATTGCCAACCTGGTTGGCCTCGGCATGGCCCGCGAGATGGGTGCCATGATGACAGCAATCATCATGTCCGGCCGCACAGGAGCAGCCTATGCCGCACAGCTGGGCACGATGCAGGTCAATGAAGAGATTGATGCGCTGAAGACCATGGGGATTTCGCCGATTGAATTTCTCGTCTTGCCGCGGCTGCTGGCCCTCTCCCTGACCATGCCGCTACTCTGTGTCTATGCCGATTTCATGGGAATTCTTGGCGGTGCGATTGTCAGCGCAACCATGCTGGATATTTCATTTTTCCAGTATTTTCAGCAGGTCCAAACTGCGGTTCCGCTCAAGCATTTTATTATCGGCATCGTAAAAGCGGTGATCTTTGGCGTGCTGGTGGCCACGGCCGGTTGCTTCCGCGGCATGCAGTGCGGCCGTAGCGCCTCGGCGGTCGGCTTTGCGGCGACCAAAGCGGTGGTCACATCGATTGTCCTGATTGTGGTCGCCGATGCGATCGTCACCATCGCCTGTCAGATCCTTGGGGTTTAAGATGGAGCAGCAAACACACCTTGATGTCGGCAATCTGACCATGGCTTACGGCGAAGCGATCATCCAGGAAAACCTGAACTTCACCGTTCAGCATGGTGAAATCTTTATCATCATGGGCGGCAGCGGCTGCGGAAAAAGCACTCTGTTACGCCATCTGATCGGACTGATGGAGCCAGCCGAAGGCACCATCCTGGTCGAGGGAACCAACCTCTGGGATACCAGTATCGAAGAGCGCAATAAAATCATCAGCCGCTCGGGAGTGCTCTATCAGAGTGGCGCGCTCTGGAGCTCAATGACCCTGGCGGAGAACCTGGAACTGCCGCTGATGGAGTATACCGACCTCTCAATAAAGCAAATCAGTGAAGTCATTTCCTATAAGCTCTCTCTGGTGGGTCTGGCCGGATTCGAGGATTATTATCCCTCTGAGATCAGTGGCGGAATGCAGAAGCGCGCTGGCCTTGCCCGGGCAATGGCCCTTGAT
>CAMYNR010000080.1 GCA_947259715.1 uncultured Desulfuromonadales bacterium | reverse complement strand
TGAAGACCCCTTCGGTTGTGAAGACCCCTTCGGTTGTGAAGACCCCTCCAGTTGTGAAGCCCCCTCCAGTTGCAATTCCGGATTTGCAGATAGTGGCCATAGCCTATCAGGATGATCCCCAGGGCCGTCTGGCGGTGATCAATGATCTGCCGGTTATGGAAGGGACCAGCATCGAAGGGGCACAGGTCATAGAGATCCACCCCGACCGGGTGCTTTTTTCTCTGGAAGGAACCCTTTTTGAAAAATTTGTCACTCCTGCAGGTCCCTGACTGGCTAATGATTGGTGAGGAATCATTAGTAATTACTTTACTTTTTTATTGTAAAAGTCTCCTCCTCAGCATATACTCGAATCCTGTTTTTATCGTTTGAATCTGTGATCGCTCGGATTTGTCCCCCCGCTTGACTGCCTCCTCACCGATTCAGTTATGAATGAACACAGCCCCTCCCGAGAAGGCGTATGAGGATCGATTCCAGCCTTAAAGATGCTTTGACCTGGCGCTTCGTTGTGGTTGCATTTTTACCCATGCTGATCGTCAGCCTCTGGTCCTTCCACTATTTTTCCCGGGACCTTCAGAGCCGTCTTGCTCGAGAGAATCTTTCACTCGCCGAATCCTTTGCCGCCCAGATTTCTTTACAGCTGCGCGAACCGAGCATCCTGTTCGGGGGATTTTCTCACCTTCTTTCTCCCTTGGTGGCAGAAAAAGCCAAATTGAATCCGTTTCTGGACGAACTCGTGGAAAAATCGGCCAGCATTGAATCGATCTATCTGGTTAATGCCCAGGGTCAAATTCTCGCCGCCGGGCTTCCTCTTGAGCTGCGCCCGAACCGCAAAGATTTTATCAGCCAGGAGCTGCCGCTGCAGCCGCTGCTCAAGACTGTCGAACTGATGGAGGGGATGGTCTGGTCACAAACTTTCCTGCCCGACCTCAGTGGCAAGCAATCCCTGACCTTTGCCAGTGCCGTGGGGGATGTGTTTGTGGTCGGCTATTTCAGTCTTTCTCAATTGGTCGCCAACTTTGCCAATAGCATCGATTTCCAGGCCTATCACCTGAGCCTGCTCGATCAACAGGGACGGGTGATCTTCCAGCTGCCTGCCGATCCTGAATATAGCAGTCCGGATTTATCTCATTTAGCTCCCGTCCAGGTGGCACTCGCCGCTCAGTCCGGCTCAGGTCGTTATAGGCTTGCTCAGCAAAGCTATCTGGGCAGCGCGGTACCGGTTCCGCCAGCTAATTGGCTGTTGCTTCTCGGTCAGAATGAGGAGATAGTGACCAGCGCCATCTGGCGATTAAAAACGATCTTTGTCTTTGGCTTCGGCCTGGCGGTTCTGCTCTCGGCGCTCTGGTCGCGAACCCTGGCCAAACAGTTCGCGCGCCCCATTTCGCAACTGGCTGAGGGGGTCAAATCTTTTGCCGACGGCCATTCTCAGCACCCTCTTCCCCATACCGGACATCGCGAGATCGATGAACTCTCGGACAGTTTTCAGCGCATGCGCGAAGCGATCGATGATCGGGAAAAACTGCTGCATAAAAATCGTGAATACTTTTCGCATCTTTTTAACGGGATTTCCGATGCTGTATTTATTTCCGAGCGTTTGCCGAACGGTTTGCCGGGTCGCTACCTGGAAGTCAATGATGTCGCCTGCCGCATGCTTGGCTATCAGCGCGAAGAATTAATCCGCCTTTCTCCCTATGAGACCAACCGGACCAGCCAGGACGACCCGGAAGCTTTTCAGGCGATCCTGGACGATATTTCCGCCCATGGGAAAACCCTGTTCAAAACTGAATTTTACTGTAAGGATGGCAGCAGCATTCCGGTGGAGGTCAGTACCCAGATCTTCGATCTTGGCCAGCGACCGGTTTTTTTCGCCGTGGCCCGGGACATCACCCTGCGGGAAAAGTACGAGAGCTCGATCAAAACCCTGGTCCGCAGCACCGTTGGCCTGACCGGGCAGGCCTGCCTGGACGAGATCGTCCAGAATCTCTGCGCCTGGCTGAATGCAGACGGGGCCAGCATCGGCCTGTTGCAGGATGGTGAACTGAAAATTCAATCCAGCTGTATCGATGGTCAACTCATCGGTCCCTATGAGCTGGCCGTTGCCAACACCCCCTGTGCCGAAGTGATTGCCGATGGATTTGTGTTTTATCCTGACAAGGTGATGGAGCGCTATCCCGCTTTGCGCGACTACCATATCAGCAATACCTGCGGGTTTATCGGCATCTCCATGTCCGATCGTTACGGACGGGTGCTTGGTGTGATCAGTGCATTCTCGAGGACGCCGATGCCACTGGTGCCCCATGTTGAAGAACTGCTGGCAGTGATCGCTTCACGCGCCGCCGCTGAATGCGAGCGGATGGATTATGAAAAAGAGCTGACTTACAGCGAGGAAATGCTGAGAACCCTGTTCAATTCGACGGCCGAGGCGATCGTCGGGATCGATCTGGACGGTCAGGTGACGTTCTGCAACCCAGCCGCACTGAGGTTGCTGGGTTATGCGGACGATGGCCTGGTTGGTAAAGTCTTTCATCTTCTGGCTCACGCCATGGAACCAGCAGAAGGCTCCGATCAGCAACCCTGTCCGTTTATTTCCGCAATTCAACTGGAAGAAAAAATCTTTGTCGCCGATGAAACTTTCTATCATCGCAGCGGCGCTCCACTGCCGGTCGAGTACTGGGGACACCCCATGTACCAGGGTGGCGAGTTGGTTGGCGGGGTGATCACTTTTCTAGATATTTCCCAACGCCGCACCCTGGAACAACAGCTCCAGCATTCCCAGCGGATGGAGGCCATCGGCACCTTGACCGGCGGCATTGCCCACGACTTCAATAATATTCTGACCGTCATCACCGGTTATGCCGGTCTGCTGCAGTCGCAGTGTCAGGATGACACCAAGCTGCTGCCGAAAATCAACAAGATAGCCGAAGCCGCCGAACGTGGGTCAAAATTGACCCACGGCCTGCTCGCCTACAGTCGTAAGAAATCGGGTCCATCAACGGCTGCGGACTTGAACCATCTGGTGCTACAGGTGCAAAACCTGTTCGGTAAGGTCATCGGCGAAAGAATTCACAAGCAGATCAGCCTCGCCGAAGAACAATTGGTGGTTCTGGCCGATACCAGCCAGCTTGAACAGGTGCTGGTCAATCTGGCCACCAATGCCCGCGATGCGATGCCCGATGGCGGCACCCTGACCATCAAGACGTCGAAAACGATTATCGACCAGAGCTTCTGCGCCCGGCATGGCTACGGTGAGCCGGGGGATTATGCCCTGATCACAGTTGCCGATACTGGCAGCGGCATGCCCAATGATGTTCAGCAGAAAATTTTCGACCCGTTCTACACCACCAAGGATACCGGTAAGGGAACCGGCCTGGGGCTGGCCATCGCCTGGGGGATAATCAAGCAACACAAAGGCTATATTCTGGTTGACAGTCAGCCGGGCAGCGGCAGCCTCTTCAGTATTTATCTCCCCTTATCGGGAAAACAGGCGATGCAGCAGGTGCTGGCGAGTAACCAGCAATTGCCCGGGGGCACTGAAACCATTCTGCTGGTCGAGGATGACCAATTGGTCCGCGAGTCAACCTACAGTATTCTGGCTGCAGTCGGCTATCAGGTGGTTACCGCGGATTGCGCCGATGCGGCTCTGAAAATCCTTCACCAGCGCCATCATGACCTGTCGCTGATTCTCTCCGATGTGGTCATGCCGGGAATGAAGGGGACAGAGTTCTACACTGAGATTCGCAAGCTGACCACTGTCCCGGTGATCTTCATCAGCGGATATACCTTCGATGCCCTGCGCGAACAGGGGCTGGTGGAGGAGGGGGTCATGCTGTTGAATAAGCCGATTCAACCTGTCGATCTGCTCACCTGCGTCCGAGAAACTCTCAATCAAATCACCTCCTCAATGGCCTTTGCCTGAACTTGAGTGGCTACCGACTTGGTTTTCCGACCGGTAAAACAGACCAGGGGCTCTGGCACTGCTGACTCAAGATAGCTGTAGAATATTCTATGCTGAGGTGTGGGATATTCTGCATATAGAGCAAGTGGCGCACTAATTAAAGCGTAATTCCAGCAACTTATCCCGTCTCTACCGTTGGCATAGTTCATGATACCTAATTGTTGAATTCCCCCTTACCATTCAAGAGGTCGTGTTTTGATGAAGAGAAAAAGTGTGCTGCTCGCCGGCTGTTCAGTGATCGCTGCGGCCTTCGCCGGATTTGTCTTGTTGACCAGCAATTCAGTTGCCAATGGAGATCTGGCCCTGGCGGAACTCAAGGTCAAGAAGATGACCTGCGGTTCCTGTGTCGCCACCATCACCGAAGCCTTGCAGCAGCTTGACGGAGTGGCAGATGTTGACGTCAGCGTGACCAGCGGACGCAGTAAGGTGTCCTTCGATCCGGCCAAAGTCGATTCGGCCCAGATTGCTGCTGCGGTCAGTGCAAGCGGCTATCCGGCCAACCTGGTCCGCGAACTCAGCGCGTCACAGTATCGGACCCTGCAGGCCGAAGAAGCCCAGCTGGCAGAAATTTATGTTGCCAAGATCGGTAGCCAGTTTTTGGCCCGCGATGATTTTAATCAGGCCGTCGAGCAGCGGATGCTGACCGCTGGTCTGCAGCAGCGTCCGGCGACCCCATCGCAGGTTCTCGCTCAGACCTGGCAGAGCCTGAAACAGCAGATACTGCTGCTTGACGCCGCTGAACAGAATCAGGTGGTTGTTCAGGATGGTGAGGTTGAACTGCGGATTAAACAGCTGCGGCAACAAAAACCCGATTTTGACACCCAGATTCTGGCTCAATATGGCAGCTCGGAGCGTTTTTTCCAACAGACCAAAGCAGAGATGATTATCCAGCGCAACATAGAAGAACACGTTCTCTCCGGTATCAAAGAGCCGCGTCAGCGTCAGGCCCGGTTCAATCAGTGGTTTCAAGATCTGATCGGTCAGTCGCCGGTGGAGATTTACGATGTCGGCCTGAAACGGGCAGCCAGCAAAACCGGCGGTGGTGGCTGCGGCAGTGGCGGTGGCGGCTGTTGCGGGTAGTGAACAGCTAATTTTCAGAGTAACGAGGAGTTTTCGCAATGAATCAAGAACGTCAGGATAAAAAAGAGCAGTTCAGCGCCCCGGAAAAGAAGGGCGGAATGGGAAAGATGATCGGGCTGCTGGTTGTGGTGGCCATTGCTGCCGCCGCCGGATTTCTGCTGCTGGGGCAGGGCGCAACCGACAGCCAGACTTCGCTGAAAGTGATCAATGGCGAAGTACGGATTCCGGTGGCCCAGGTGGATGACGGTCAGGCGCACTTTTTCGAGATTGCCACCAGTCAGGGAGACATCAAATTTTTCGTCGTCAAGAGCGTCGATGGTGTGATGCGGGCCGCCTTTGACACCTGCGATGTCTGCTACAAAGCAAAAAAAGGCTATCGCCAGGAAGGCAACCAGATGGTCTGCAATAACTGCAACATGAAATTTCGCACCGATATGATCAATGAAGTCAAGGGCGGTTGCAATCCGGCTCCTCTAGAGCGGCGCATCGACGGTAGCCAGCTTGTTATCACCGAGCAGGATCTACTGACCGGCGCCTGGTACTTCAGCGGCTGATAAAAGGGATTTGTCACGATGAAACTTGGATCGATCGCCCTTAACAACCTGCGCCGCCGAAAAAGTCGCATGGCCTTTCTGGTCATCGGCCTGCTGATCGGTATAGCAACGGTGGTAACACTGATTTCCCTCTCCAGTGCCCTGACCATGGATGTTCAGCACAAGATGGAGAATTATGGCGCCAATATCCTGATCACACCTCGCAGCGACAGCCTCTCCCTGAGCTATGGCGGCATCACCCTGGGCGGAGTCTCTCTCGCTCCGACCGAGATCAATCAGGCGGATCTGGAAAAGATCGGCACCATTCGCAACAGCCGGAACATTGCTGCGGTCGCTCCCAAGGTTCTGGGAGCCGTCGAAGTCGGCACGGAACGGGTTATGCTGATGGGGGTCGATCGGGAAAAAGAGTTTCAGCTGAAACGCTGGTGGACGGTCAATGGCGAGCCGATCAGCACAGACGATCAGCTGGTGGTTGGCAGTTTTGCGGCGGAAAAGCTTGGGCTGGACATCGGAGATTCACTTTCTTTGGCAGGTGAAGAGTTTACCGTCAGCGGGGTGCTCGCCGAGACCGGTTCGCAGGATGATCAACTGCTGATCGCTTCTCTGCCGACGGCCCAGCGTCTGCTCAACAAGCCGGGGACTGTGTCGCTGGTTGAAGTTGCTGCTCTTTGCGCGGACTGCCCGGTGAGCGACATGGTTAATCAGATCAGCGAAGTGCTGCCGACTGTTGAAGTGAATGCCATCCAGCAGGTCGTCAAAACCAGGATGCATGCTCTTGATCAGTTTCGCACTTTTTCGCTGGCGATCGCTGCCGTTGTGGTGCTGATTGGTGGTCTGGTGGTCTTCGTCACGATGATGGGCTCGGTGAATGAGCGGACCCGGGAAATTGGAATATTTCGCGCTCTTGGCTTCCGCCGCTCACATGTCATGAAGCTGATTCTGTTTGAATCGGTGGTTGTCAGTCTGCTGGCCGGAGTGCTCGGGTATTTTTCCGGAATTGCCGCCACCTGGGCGATCCTGCCGTTTATGACCGAACACCACGTTATGCTTAACTGGAATCCGACCCTGGCCGGTCTGGCAATCGGCCTGGCAATAGTCGTAGGCGCGCTGGCCTCCTTTTACCCGGCTTTACACGCCAGCCGACTCGACCCAACCGAAGCGCTGCGGGCACTTTAGAGGATAGATCTTATGGCCTTTATCGATATTCAGAAACTGCGCAAAAGCTACTGCAATGAAGCCGACTGCATCCATGCCCTTGACCAGGTTGATTTGCAGGTCGAGGAGGGTGTCTTCCTCGGCGTCATGGGACCTTCAGGGTCGGGCAAGAGCACCCTGCTCTCCATTCTTGGCGGTCTCTGTACCCCAACCGAAGGTAAGGTGTTGATCGATGGAATCGATCTCTATGGACTCAGCAGTGAAAAACGCGCTGATTTCCGGCGGGAATACCTTGGCTTCGTTTTCCAGTCCTTTAACCTGATTCCTTACCTGACGGCCCAGGAAAATGTCATGCTGCCGCTGGCGGTAAAGAATCTGCCGGTGAAGCAAAAAAGGGAAATGGCCAACCAGGTGCTGGAGCGGGTCGGCCTGGAGCAGCGCCTTAGTCATCTGCCGGCGCAATTGTCCGGGGGGGAGCAGGAGCGGGTGGCGATCGCCAGGGCTCTGGTCAATTCACCGCCGCTGATCCTCGCGGATGAGCCGACCGGCAGCCTTGACACCGTGACCAGCCAGGAAATCATGACCCTGTTCGCTGAATTAAATGACGATGGGCAGACGATACTGATGGTGACTCATAATGCCGAGAACCGGCCCTATTTTGACCGTACCCTGATGCTGCGTGATGGCCGGATTGCTGAAGATCTTTTGCGTATGCCTAAAGTCCTGGCTGAGGCAGGCTGATTATGGTCCTGGTGTTATTGATTCTCCTGGCGGTTCTGCTCTGGATCATCCAGAAGGAACTGAATGCGACTGCTCCGCAGGAACCGTTCCCTGCGGGACAATGTCCGGCCTGCCAGGCTGCTATCGATATCGACTGGATGGTCTGTCCGCACTGCCAGCAGCGGTTGCGTGAATCCTGCTGCTGCTGTCACCGCGGCAAATTGATCCAGCAGGAGTTTTGTCCATTTTGCGGTCAGGGTTCAGAAGAGGAGGCGGCATGACCAACACTCGCAGGAATATTCCCCAAATCCTCCTTGTCTCCCTCCTTTTCCTGAGCGTTATCGGCTATAATCTCTGGTCCTACAGTTGCGGCTATTGCACTTTGGCATCTTTGCTGCGGCTGAGCACCCCGGCTATCCTGCTGATTACCTGCAATCTGCTGGCTGGGGTGATGCTGCTGGTCATCCGCCGCCGCAACCGGCAGCAGGAACTAAGATCGCACTGCGCTTGCGGCGAGATCCTGCGCAGTAGCTGGCAGTTTTGTCCCAACTGTGGCCACTCCCGCCAAAAATAAGGTTCTTTCTGACCATTTGGAAAAGTCTCGATACGTCTGCTCTTCAGCGCTGACTGGGAAGATAACGCGCCAGCAGCGGGTAGGTTGGCATTTCGCGCAGTTGCGTCAGCAAGGCCGTGACCTTCTGCCTGTCATCCCCCTCAACCTGGTTCAAAACTCCCAGCAGCTCATCTGTGGTCATGGACGCCAGGGTGTGTGGAGCGGTTTCTTCCGCCAAGCCCTTATTCTCCGGCATGTTGTTGATCAGGTAGCCCGCCACCGGCAATTCCAGATTGCGGGCGGCGAAAAGGGTCAGCAGGCTGTGATTGATGGTGCCCAGGTTCGGCCGGCAGACAACCAGCACCGGCAGGCCCAGCGCTTTAGCAAAATCGGCCATCAGCAGGCCGCCGGCTAAAGGCACCAGCAGCCCACCGGCCCCTTCAATAATGGTAAATTCATGCTCGGCAATAATCTCCTGAGCGGTTTGCAGCAGGTCGGTATAATTGATGCGGACCTGTTCGCGCGAAGCAGCCACTGCCGGAGCAAGGGGGGCAGCCAGGCGGTAGGGGCAGATGCGTTCAGCTGGCAGCTCTGAATCGGCGGCCCAGCGAAGAAGCTGAGCGTCAGGGCCCAGCAGGCTAACATCCGCCACCCCGGTTTCAGCCGGTTTCATGACTCCGACTCTCACGCCAGTGCTGGTGAGCAGCCTGGCCAGAGCAGCACCGACCAGGGTCTTACCGACTCCGGTATCAGTGCCGGTAATAAACAAACCTCTCGGCATTTCAGCTGCAGGCATTGATTGTCACCTCGGCATCCTCGATCATCTGCAGATCGGTCTCTCGATCGCGGCCACTGGTGGTCAGATAATTGCCGACCATAGTCCCACTGGCACCGGCGAGGAAAATCCAGGACTGAAATTCACGCAGATTTGTTTCCCGTCCGCCGCAGACTGTGAGCCGCTTATCCGGCAGCAGATAGCGATAAAGGCAGATGATCCGCAGACAATCCATCGGCGTCAACAGATGCGCATCCTGCAATGGTGTTCCAGCAATCGGATTGAGAAAGTTCAGCGGAATCGAGTCCACATCAAGCTCCCGCAATGTCAATCCCAACTCAACACGCTGCTCCAATGATTCCCCCAAGCCAAAGATACCACCGCAGCAGACCTCCATGCCTGCAGCTTTGGCAACCCGGACGGTCTGCACATCATCCTCATAGTCGTGGGTGGTGCAGATTTGCGGAAAATAAGAACGCGCGGTCTCCAGATTATGGTGATAGGTCTTGCACCCCGCCTGGGAAAGGGCAGTGGCGCTTTCTTCGTCAAGAATGCCCAGCGAGGCCGAAGGATCGATAGCGGTCTGCTGTTTGATTTGGCTGATTGCAGTCAAGATACGACTGAACTCTTCACCCTTTTCGATGCGCGTGCCGCTGGTGACAATCCCGTAGCAATGGTTGCCTTCCTGCTGCGCCTGATGGGCGCCCTGGACTATCTCACTGACCGACTTCAATGGATAAACCGGCGCTTCAGTCTGATGATGAGAGGACTGGGCGCAGAAGCTGCAATTTTCTGCGCAGCGACCCGATTTGGCGTTGATGATCGAGCAGAGATCGATCCGATCGCCGAAAAAATTTTCCTTTATCCGGTGGGCGCCGGCCATGAATCCAGTCAGTTCAGCGCCCTGGGCGTTGAGAATCTGCAGCGCCTCCGCTTGGGAAAGAACCCCTCCAGATAATGATTTTTCAACAAAAGACAGATAGTTAGAATTCATATAAGAATCTCCTCCATAGTTTTGTCGCGGCAGCTTAGCGAGAAAACCGCGCCATTGTCAACCCAGTACGAGGGTCAGGTTTACAAGTGGCTGCTGTCGGAAATACCTTATTTGGACTACCATTTAATGCATTGCTATCTCATATAGGATTGACAGACGATTTGTTAAGTGATAGAACAGGTTTTTAAAAATCTCTATGAGGTGTATTGAAATGGTCAAAAAGCTAATTGGCAGAAAATTGAAATCGTCTCGCTTAAAGCGGGATAAAACTATTCAGGAACTTGCTGAGATGTCCCGTGTCTCATCCAATATGATCTCTCGGATCGAGCGCGGCCTGACAACGCCATCGGTGGAAATCCTTATGAAACTCGCCGATGCTCTTGGCTTGAGCCTCAGCTATTTTGTCGAAGAGGCAGAAAAGGGCAGCCAGGTCATTTTTACCCCTGCTGGCAAGGGGGAGCCGATTTTCTTTTTCGAGGATAAGCACCAGATCACCAGCCTGACTCAAGGGCTGAGAGATCCGGGTTTTTCGGTTTTTGTCGACACTCTGGAGCCGAACTGCGACAGCGGCGAAGGGGGCATGGTGCATACGGGCGAGGAATTCGCCATGGTTCTTGAGGGAGGGGTCGAGTTTACTATCGAAGGAGAAGCATTTCAGTTGGGTGAGGGGGATTCGATCGGCTTTAAAGCATCGACTCCGCACAGTTGGCGAAATACCGGCGCCGGGCAGACGCGAATCCTCTGGGTCGTTTCGCCGCCGCCAAATGTTTAAAATTTATGCCTGCGGTATTCAATGAATATGGAGAGAAACGATGCAAGTTAAGAAAATTGTTGGCAAAAAGCTTAAGGAGATTCGCCTGAAACAGGACATGACCATTCAGATCCTGGCGGAGAAATCTCAGGTTTCATCCAATATGATTTCTCGGATCGAGCGTGGTTTAACCATTCCTTCAGTTGAAATTCTGATGCGGCTGGCAACGGTCTTTGACAAGAGTATCAATTATTTCGTCGAAGATGTCTCGACCTCGCACGAAGTGGTGCATACCCGACCGGGCGAGCGGGACAAAACCGTTTACGACGATGAACATAACATGCACACCGAATCATTCACTTCGGGACTGCGCGATCCCCAGTTCATGTCCTTCTTCTGCGTCGTCGAAAAAGGCGGAACCAGCGGCGAGCAGAACATGTATCACCCGGGCGATGAATTGATCTATCTGCTTGAGGGCCGTTTGCAAGTCAAGATTGTCGATGAAATCTATAATCTTGAACCGGGAGACAGCCTCAGCTTTAAATCCCATCTGCCGCACCGCTGGGACAACGTGGGGGAGGGGGATGCGAAAGTTATCTGGACCCTTTCACCCTTTACGATTATCTGATCACGGCCTGTCTTGGGCTTCAAATGTCTGAAATCATACTGCTCTTGTTGACATGCGACGATCATGTTGTATAGTCAAACCTATTGTCACGAAGAAAGGTTATTCCTGAACATTCAGGGGGCATTTATGAACAAGTCTGAACTAGTCGAAGCGCTGTCGATCAAAAAGAACCTGACCTATAAAAAGGCAGAACAGATTGTTAATCTGATTTTTGATTCTATGGCGCAGGCCTTGATTGATAACGACCGAATTGAAATTCGCGGTTTCGGCAGTTTTATGGTCAAGGATTATAAAGCGTATATGGGGCGTAACCCGAAGACCGGTGAGGTCATTCAGGTCAAGGAAAAGAAATTGCCTTTTTTTAAAGTTGGCAAAGAGTTACGCGAGCGGGTCGACAGTTAAGGCCCCGTTCTTTCCACTCATGAATGAAACAAGATAGCCCGGTTTCCGCAAAGGATACCGGGCTTTTTTATGCCTTAGGGGCAGCCAAGCCCAGTCCGCCTGGACAAAATCGACACACAAGCTTAAAAATATCTTATCTTTCTGCATTTCCTATGCTATTATCTGCCGTTAAAGAGTACCGGTTAATCTTTTTTTCGATTTAGTGGATAAGACAATGCAACATGGGTTTCAGGGGAAGTGGCCGGAGGTGGCTGATGATGCTTTTCTGGTCGCTTCTGCCGAAGTGATCGGAGATGTGACCATAGGCTGTCAATCAAGTCTCTGGTTCAATGTCGTGGTGCGTGGTGACGTCAATTTTATCCGCATCGGTCAGCGCACCAACATCCAGGATGGCAGCGTCGTTCACGTCACCCACCAGCAGCATCCGACCCGGATTGGCCATGATGTCACTGTTGGGCACAATGTAACCCTGCATGGTTGCGAGATCGGTGATCGTTGCCTGATCGGCATGGGTGCTGTGGTGATGGATGGGGTGATCATTGAGGATGACTGTTTGATAGCTGCTGGCGCCCTGGTCGTTCCTGGCACCAGAGTCCCTTCAGGCAGCCTCTTCGCGGGGTCGCCGGCCAGGTTCAAGCGGCGCCTCAGTGATGCGGAAATTGCCGGTCTTAAAACGTCGGCAGAGAATTATCTCGGCTATGTCCAGGCTTATCGGGCAGAATAATTTTGCTCCCCCTTGGAAGGAGACTATGAACGCGGTACTGCGTCTCAGCTGTCTGATCGCTCTGTTGCTTCTGCTGACGGTCAAAGCCCAGGCCACGCCGACCCAATTTGGCGTCAGTGGCCTGCTCAGTCAACCGAGCGCAGACACACTTGATTCGGGAAATATCTCCGTCGGGCTGTGGGTCAACAGCGCTGAACAGAGCGATTCTGAGAGTACCACCCTGGTGCCGATCAGTCTCGGCATGGGCCTTGGAACCTTTATTGAAGCCTATGGCTCCTTTCCCAACCTTCTCTTTAATGATGATGAAACCCTTAGTGGCAGGGGGTTCGCTGATCTGGGCTTAAAGATCAGAGTTCTGGGCCGGCGGTCATCTCCCTACAAGCTTGCCCTGGATTTTCAGGCCCAGCGCCAGATATCGGATCAGGAAAACCTTGATGGGCAGACCGATATCTTGGCCCGGTCCATATTTACTCTGAAAAAAGGACGCTTCGGACTGCATTTAAATGCCGGCTACTCTTTCAATGATGATCAATCCGAGGCCGATGATCAGGTTGTCGGCGGAGTTGGCGTGGAATATTTCCCCGCAGCTCGGCTACGTATTATCGCTGAGCTGGATGCGGCCACCAAGCGGTTTTCCGGGCTCGACAACGAGCTGGAAGCGATGCTGGGCCTGCAGTATTTTTTCTCTCCCCATCTGACTTTTCACGCTGGCTTTGGCCGCGGGCTGACGGACACCGCTGCCGACTGGCGATTTCTGGCCGGGCTCTCGACCAGCCAGGGGATTGGAACCTTTACCAAACCGATTCCGCGGCTGATCCTCCCCGTTGAGCCAGAAAAAGATCCTGAGGTGAAAAAGCGTAATCTGAAATTCAGGACCATCACCCCGCTTCTGCCAATGTCCCGCCTGGGGCAACCGGCCCCGCGAATAGCCAGTGAAATGCCGGTCAATCCAGGCGAGGAGAAGGTCATTGTCCAGCCGGAAGACCAGATTCAATTGCCGGAAAAAGACTATCGGAAAATCCAGAGCAGCCCCATAGCTTCTCCATCGCCGGCAAAACCAAAGGAAAAACCGGAACAGTTCAAGGCAACCCAGCCGATCAACACCGTTGTTTACCGGAAATTCCGTTTTGATGATGTTAATTTCGGTTTCGATCAATCCTCCCTGTCCGAGGCAGGCAAAGCCAGCCTGGTGCAGATCGCCGAATCATTGCGGAAAGAGAAGAAGTGGTTCCTTATTCGAATCAACGGCCACACCGATTCGATCGGCTCCGCAGCCTATAACGAAAAACTTTCCTACCAGCGAGCGATCAGTGTCGGCCATCGTCTGGTGGCCTACGAAGGTTTCGACCCGGCCCGTATTTTTGTCAAGGGTTTAGGTGAAACCCAACCGCTGGCGAGCAATAAAACCCCAGAAGAGAGAAGAAAAAACCGCCGTGCCGAGATTCTGGTGCTGCTGCCGGAAAAACAGGATTAATTTTATGCGGCTTTTGTTATTATCATTGCTGATGACCTGCAGCCCCTTGCTCCTCCATGCCGAGCAGACCAGGGAGATAACCAGCTTTCTGGCCAGTCGCGAGCTGGTTGGTCAGGTGTTTTTTGCCGACAGATCAGCTAAGCTCACCGTAGAAGCCAAAAGTGAACTCAATAAACTGGTCGCTCAATTGCGCGCCTACCTGCGGCAGGATCGACTGTTGCGAATCGAAGGTTTTAGCGGCGCAAAAGAAGATTCACAGAGTGACAGCAAGCTCTCTCTGCGGCGGGCTTTGGCGGTAAAGAACTATCTCGCCAAAGGACACCAACTGCAGCTTAATATCTATCTGACCGGCTTTGCAGATAACAGGGTTGATGATGGTCAACGCATCAACGGCAATCGGGTAGATATTGCAATCTATGAAATGAATTCTGCCGCTCAGCACCTTTTTGATGAGTCCGAGCAGAGCGAAAGGTATGATATGCAATGAGCCAAGTCAGCTTTGCCTCTCTCAAAGACAGCCCGTTGTTCAAAGGGATGACCGATTCCGAGATCAAATCTCTGGAATCGATCTTTACCAGTCGCCGGATCGCCGAAGGAAAAACCATCTTTATCGAAAATATGCCTGGCGAATCGCTTTATCTGATCAGGCAGGGCACGGTCAAAATTTCCCGTATGCTGGCAGAAGGGGATGAGCAGGTACTGATCGTGCTCGGGCCGGATGATGTTTTTGGCGAAATGGCGGTTTTAGACGGCGGCAAGCGATCCGCGACCGCCCGAATCGCCGAAGAATCGATCCTCTATGGCTTGACCCGCAAAAATTTCGACGCCCTGGCAAAAAAGGACCCCGCCCTTGGTTTGAAGTTCGCCTTGAATATTGTCCGGATTTTCAGCAGCCGGGTGCGCAACTCCCAAAAAGATTATCGTGCCATGCTGTTGGCCAGTCTCAATCGAAAAAAACCGTAAAGGATGCTTTTGCATGAGATGGTTTTCTTTGGGCCTGACGGCTCTGCTTTTCCTGACTGCCTGCAGCAGCGTCCGGGTTTTTCCGCAGCCGGTTGCTGATGAAAGCTTTCTGCTGGATGTAGATCTGGTCCGGCAGACAGATGAGCTTCGAGTCCGCATGCGGTTGCGGGACATCAGCGTGCGCCCGGCGCCGGTGGAGAGCAACATCTGCTCCTTCTGGGTTGAGCTTGAAAATCGAAGCGAGCTGATGTTGCCGGTCAGTCCCAAAGATTTTGTCTTAATTGCCGGCGATGGTCAGCTTTTCCAGAGCATAGAACCTGAGATTTTGTTGGCGCAGACGAAAATTTCCGCACCCTACCTGATTCCTTACCCCTACATTGGCTACTATTATCTGCAGGATGCCTATCGGGCTGAGGCAAGGGATCAGTTTGTCAGTCAGCAGGCCTATTTCGGCTCCCGCCGGGGTGAACACATTGTTCTGGATGGGCTCACTGCTCAGGACGTTTTTCCGGAGACCAGGATTGCCGCGGCGATTTATTTTCCAGCAGAGTTACGAACCATGAAAAGCTTTAAAATTCGCTATCAGGTACAGGGCCTTCCCGGAGAACAAAGTTTTCCCCTCGACTTTGCTTTTTCGGTTGAGAAGAACTGACAGTCTGGTATATATTTCGCCCGAACAAAAACGGTAGATTAAAGCTTTTAATCTACCGTTTTTGTTATGAGCTGAATACTAGCGTTCAACAGAAAGTTGGAGCCTATTTATGTCGGTCCTGTTAAGTCAAAAACTTCTCTTTGGTCTCATCGGTGGTTTGGGCCTGTTCCTTTTCGGCATGAAAATCATGTCAGAAGGGCTGCAGAAAATAGCCGGCGATCGGATGCGCAAGATTCTTGCCGCCCTGACCAGCAACCGAATTATCGGCACCATGGTCGGTATCGCGGTCACGGCAATTATCCAATCGTCCAGTGCCACGACAGTCATGGTGGTCGGTTTTGTTAACGCCGGGCTCTTGTCCTTGACTCAATCGATCGGTGTGGTCCTCGGCGCGAATATCGGCACCACCGTTACTGCCCAACTCATTGCCTTTAAAATCACCAAATATGCACTCCCTGCTATCGGGCTCGGCGCAGCGATGAAGCTGTTTAGTAAGCGCAAAAAGCGGGTTTACATTGGTGAGATCATCCTCGGCTTTGGTCTGCTGTTCTTCGGCCTATCGGTGATGAAGCATGCCTTCGATCCGCTCAAAGCCAGCCAGGAGTTTCGCGACCTGTTTCTGCTAGTCGGCGATTACAAGCTGCTCGGAGTGCTGATCGGTGCCCTGCTCACAGTTATCGTGCAGAGCAGCAGTGCGACCATCGGGATCACCCTGGCGCTGGCGACCTCAGGGTTACTTTCTTTTGAAGCGAGTGTGGCGCTTATTCTTGGCGAGAA
>CAMYNR010000079.1 GCA_947259715.1 uncultured Desulfuromonadales bacterium | reverse complement strand
TTTTCCTATTGTGCAAAGGAGCATGACCATGATTTTCGAACTGACCGATGAGCACAAATTGATGCGCCAGATGGTGCGGGAGTTCGCCGAGGCGGAGATCGCCCCTGGCGTCGAAGAACGGGATGAAGCGGAGCGCTTCGACCGGACGCTGATGTTCGACAAACTGGGCGAGCTGGGTCTGACCGGAATCGTCTTTCCCGAGCAGTATGGCGGCGCCGAAGCCGACTACATCAGCTACGCCATCGCCGTGGAAGAGCTCTCCAGGGTCTGCGCATCGACCGGCGTCACCCTGTCGGCCCACCTCTCCCTCGGCGCCAACCCGATCTACCTGTTCGGGACCGAGGCACAGCAGGAAAAGTTCCTTAAGCCGCTGGCAGAAGGCCGCAAGATGGGCGCCTTCGGCCTGACCGAGAACTCGGCCGGGTCCGACGCCGGCGGCACCAAAACCAACGCCGTGCGCGACGGCGACGCCTGGATCATCAACGGCAGCAAGATTTTCTGCACCAACGGCGGTGATGCAGAGATCTATATTATTTTCGCCCGCACCGACAAGGAGGCGAAAAAACATCATGGCATCAGCGCCTTCATCATTGAAAAGGACACTCCGGGATTCAGCTTCGGTAAAAAGGAGAAGAAGCTCGGCATCCGCGCCTCGCCGACCATGGAGCTGGTCTTCGACAATTGCCGGATTCCGGCGGATAACCTGCTCGGTGAAGAAGGGGAAGGCTTCAAAGTGGCGATGAAGACCCTCGATGGCGGTCGCATCGGCATCGCCGCCCAGGCCCTCGGTATCGCCCAGGGCGCTTTCGAGGCGGCTCTGAATTACGCCAAAGAGCGCAAACAATTCGACCGGGCAATCAGCAGCTTCCAGGCGATCCAATTCAAACTGGCCGACATGGCCACGGAGATCGAAGCGGCCAGATTGCTCGTCTATCAGGCAAGCTACAAAGCCAGCGCCGGCCGGCCTTACAGCAAGGATTCGGCGATGGCGAAACTGTACGCCTCCGATGTGGCGATGAAAGTGACCAACGAAGCGGTGCAGATATTCGGCGGCTACGGCTACACCCGCGAATATCCGGTGGAACGAATGATGCGCGATGCCAAGATCACCCAGATTTACGAAGGCACCAATGAAGTGCAGCGGGTGGTGATCAGCGCAGCACTGGTCAAGTAGCCACTTCAGGCTTCGCTGAACGGGACAACGGACGGAGACAGCTGTAAGCAACCTGTCGTCTCCATCCGTTGACACCCGCTCAAAGCAACACACAGGATCTGTCAGAGACAAGGATTTCAGGAGTTTTTACCAGGACTTAGCCAGAAAAAAGAAAGTCAGACCAGAACCCCGGGCTTGGCACCTGCCTTGCAAAATATCCTGACAGAACCAGCAACCCACTGCAGGAGAAAGAGATGACAGCGATCAGCTTTCCCGGACTCGAATTCGACCTGGACGACACGACCAAATTATTGCGTGAAACAGTCAGGGATTTCGCCGCCGATGAGATTGCCCCACGGGCGGCGGATATCGACCGCGACAATCAGTTTCCTGCCGACCTCTGGGAAAAAATGGGCCAGCTCGGACTGCTCGGGATCACCGTCAGCGAGGACTATGGCGGAGCGGAGATGAGCTACCTTGATCATGTCATCGCCATGGAGGAGCTCACCCGGGCTTCGGCCTCGGTCGCCCTCTCCTACGGCGCTCATTCCAACCTCTGTGTCAATCAAATCTTCCGTAACGGCAACGAGGCGCAGAAGCAGAAGTACCTGCCGAAATTACTCAGCGGCGAGCATATCGGCGCCCTGGCGATGAGCGAAGCCGGTTCCGGTTCGGACGTGGTCAGCATGAGTCTGCGTGCCGACAAGCGCGGCGATCACTACCTGCTTAACGGCACCAAAATGTGGATCACCAACGGTCCCGAGGCCAATGTTCTGGTCGTCTACGCCAAAACCGCTCCTGCCGCCGGATCGCGCGGCATCACCGCCTTTATCATCGAAAAGGGTTTCCCCGGTTTCACCACCGCCCAGAAACTCGACAAACTCGGTATGCGCGGTTCGAATACCTGCGAACTGGTATTTGAAAACTGCGCGGTGCCGGCGGAAAACATCCTCGGCGAGCTGAACGAAGGGGTCAAGGTGCTGATGAGCGGCCTTGATTACGAGCGGATCGTTCTCTCCGGAGGTCCCCTGGGCATCATGCGGGCCTGCCTCGACGCAGTGCTGCCCTACATTCACCAGCGCAAACAGTTCGGTCGGGCGATCGGCGAATTTCAACTGATGCAGGGCAAGGTCGCCGACATGTACACCAACATGAACGCCAGTCGCTCCTATGTCTATGCCGTCGCCAGAGAAGCGTCCCGCCGGGGCGGTCGCAAGATCCGCAAGGATGCTGCCGGCGCCATCCTCTTCTCCTCGGAGCGCGCCACTCAAATGGCTCTTGAGGCGATTCAATGCCTGGGCGGCAACGGCTACATTAATGAATATCCCACTGGCCGGCTGCTGCGTGACGCCAAACTTTATGAAATCGGCGCCGGCACCAATGAGATCCGCCGGATGCTGATCGGCCGCGAACTTTTCGACCGCACGACAGGGTAACTGGTGACGTTATGACGGTTCTGACGAGCAAACTGAAAACCAACAGCGAAGAGTTCAAGCAGAACGCCACTGCCCTCGAGGCCCAGGTCGCTGATCTGCGCAGCAAAATTGAGCAGATCAAGCTGGGCGGGGATGAAAAGGCCCGCCAGAAACATAGCCAGCGTGGCAAACTTCTCCCGCGTGAGCGGATCCGCCGACTGCTGGATATCGGCTCGCCCTTTTTGGAACTTTCTCAATTTGCCGCTTATCAGACCTATGAGGCTGAGGTGCCGGCGGCGGGCCTGATTACCGGCATCGGCAGGATCGAAGGACAGGAATGCATGATCGTCGCCAACGATGCGACGGTCAAAGGCGGCACCTATTTCCCACTGACAGTGAAAAAACATCTGCGCGCTCAAGAGATCGCCGAGCAGAACCACCTCCCCTGCCTCTATCTGGTCGATTCGGGCGGTGCTTTTCTGCCGATGCAGGACGAGGTGTTCCCGGATCGGGATCATTTCGGGCGGATTTTCTACAACCAGGCGCAGATGTCCGCCAAGGGGATTCCGCAGATTGCCGTAGTCATGGGCTCCTGCACCGCCGGAGGCGCATATGTGCCGGCGATGGCCGATGAGAGCATCATCGTCAAACAGCAGGGAACCATCTTTCTCGGCGGCCCGCCGCTGGTCAAAGCGGCCACCGGCGAGGTGGTCAGCGCCGAACAGCTCGGCGGGGCCGACACCCACTGCCGAACCTCAGGCGTCACCGACCATTACGCTGAAAATGATGGCCACGCTCTGGCGCTGGCCCGCCGGATAATCAGCAATCTCAATCTGCGTAAGCAGCCCAATATCGCCCTGGCGGACAGTCGCGATCCGCTCCTGCCGGCCAGCGACCTTTACGGACTGATTCCGAGCGATTCACGTAAGCCCTATGACGTGCGCGAGGTCATTGCCCGGATTGTCGATGGCAGCGAATTCGATGAATTCAAGGCTCT
>CAMYNR010000078.1 GCA_947259715.1 uncultured Desulfuromonadales bacterium | reverse complement strand
CTGATAAGCCCGCTCAGCGCGGACTCAAGGTCGCTATCCAGGATTTGCTGTTGACTTGCCGTCGTCTTCTGCGCCATGAGAATCCACCTAAAGATTGGGTTTCTCTAAGTTTAGCGCAGGCTTTGTGTTTAGTAAAGGTTAATTATTTGTCGATAATGCAGTAGCTGCTGTCGTGGATCCCTTCTCCTTCGGGACGATACAGGTCTTCCAGCAGGCTGGCGTAGCGCTGGCCGACAATGTTGCGTTTGATTTTCAGCGTCGGCGTCACCTCACCCTTGTCGCTACTGAAATCACGTGACAGCAGGGTAAAGCGCTTGATCTGGCGGTAAGATGGGACAGATGCCTGCAACTTGTCGATCCGGCGTCGAATCAAACTGAGAACCTGTGGGTGGTTGACTAGGTCGCAGTGGTCGAGATAGTCGATTTTTTTATACTCTGCGTATTTTTTCAGGACGGTAAAGTCTGGAACGACCAGGGCTGTCAGGTAGGGGCGCCGGTCCCCATAGACCATCAGGCTGCTGATATATTTATCGGTCTTGAGGCGATTTTCGATTTCCTGCGGGGCAATGTTTTTGCCCCCGGCATTGACGATCAGATCCTTTTTCCGATCGGTGATGGTGATAAAGCCATCCGCGTCAATGTCGGCGATATCTCCGCTGTAAAACCAGCCATCCTCAAGTACTTCAGCGGTGCGCTCCGGCTGCTGCCAGTAGCCCTGAAAAACACTGGGGCCCCTGACCAGCAGCTCACCATCTTCGGCGAGACGCACCTCCAGGTTTTTCAGTGCTGGCCCTACGGTCCCGAGGCGGTGCTTGCCGGGGTAGTTGACGGCGATGACCGGCGATGTTTCGGTCAGGCCGTAGCCTTCATAGATATACACCCCGGCGGCGAGAAAGAATTCGCCGATCTCCTTGACCAGTGGCGCCCCGCCGGAGACAAAGAAACGCAACCGGCCACCGAGTCGCTCCTTGATCTTAGTGAAGACCAGTTTGTCGAAGATGGCCAGCAATTTTTCCTGCAATACGGGGACAGACTGGCCAGCCTGCTCGCGGGCCACTTTCTGTTTGCCGAGTTGCAGAGCGAGAAAAAACAGCTGTTTTTTCAGCCAGGGGCCGGTGGTGACCCGTTCCAGAACCCGGTGATACATTTTTTCATACAGCCGGGGGACGCTTAGGACGATGGTCGGTCTGATCTCTGCCAGGTTGGCCGGGACCGTGTCGATGCTTTCGGCGTAAGCAATGGTCACCCCCTGGTGGAGCATCAGGTAGTAGCCGGCCATCCGCTCAAAGATGTGTGAAAGGGGTAAAAAGGAAAGGCATTCATCCTGATGACCAATGTCGATCAGTTCGCAGCACGCCTCTACATTGGCGAGGATATTGTCGTGGCTGAGCATCACCCCTTTGGGCTCGCCGGTGGTTCCCGAGGTATAGACCAGGGTCGCCAGCTCCTGGCGCTGGCCCTTGGCGAGTTGCTCTTCGAAGCGCTGGCTGTCGATTTTTTCGCCGAGGCTGAGAAAATCCTGCAGAGAGATACTGTCTGAATCCTGAGCCGCGCCTTCCAGGAGAATGATCTTTTCCAGGTGCGGCAGCTCGGAGCGGCGTTGCTGAAGTTGTTCGGCATGCAGTGGCGAGTGGGTGAAAAGAAAGCGGCACTCGGCATCAGCGAGGATGTGGGCGATTGTTTTCCAGCCTTCAGTGTGGTAAACGGGAACAGTGCGCCCCCCGGCGGCCATGATCGCCAGATCGGCAAAGGCCCATTCGGGACAGTTGGGGGCCATGATCGCGACCTGCTGTTCCGGCTGCAGGCCAAGAGCCAGCAGGCTGTGGCCAAAGGCGCGGACCTGATGCCCCAGCTGCCGCCAACTGATATCCTGATAGCGGCCGGATTTTTTTCGACGCATGACGGTCTGGTCGGCGTAGCGTTCGATGCGGCTGAAAACCATTTGTGGCAAGGTCTGTCCCATACCAACCTCCCCGCTGCCGAAGGGAAAGATATCGATGACAGCGCTATTCATTATTTTACCATGCATGCAGATAATTTGATTCTCGGCATCACCGGAAATATCGCTTCGGGAAAGAGTATGATCGCCGAGGCCTTTGCCCGTAAGGGGGCGGCCCTGGTCAGCGCCGATCAATTGGCGCGTGAGGCGGTTGCCCCCGGGAGTCCAGCTCTAAAAAAGTTGCTCAAGCGGTTCGGAGCCAGGATCCTGCTGAAGAACGGTGAGCTGAATCGTGAAATGCTGGGGCAGATTGTGTTCGCCGATGCGCAAGCGCGCGAAGCCCTCAACCAGATCACTCATCCGGCTATCGCCGATTTGGCGGTGACGCGGCTGCAACACTTGAAAAGGGCTGCCGGGATTCCGTTGATTGTTTACGAGGCGCCGCTGCTTTTTGAGGCGGGCGCGGAAGGGCGGGTGGATCGTATTCTGGTGGTAAAAATCGATCCGGAGATTCAATTACAGCGGCTGATGCGTCGTGACCAGTTGAGTGAAGCCGCGGCCTGGCAACGGATCAGGGCGCAAATGCCGCAGCAGGAAAAACTTGCCCGGGCTGATTACGTCATCGACAACTCTGGCCCAGTAAGTGAAGCCCTCGATCAGGTTGAGCGGCTCTGGTCTCAGCTGCAGGGCGAACGAAGTGAGATCGACTAAGGATTTGGCAACGGCCGAAAGGCTCCGTTAGCGCAGATGATAGGAGCTGACCATCCAGCTGTTCCCCTCATGGACCAAAACAACGCTTTCGAGGGCATCCTGCTTATTGGCAAAAACGCTGGCAAAGCTGATCCTGACGTATTCGCCATCGGGAAGACCGACCCATCCCGAATGATAACTGACGGTTTTGACTTGGCGCTGCAGGGGGGAGCCGAGGTGCGGACGAACCGCCGTCAGCTTGGCAAACCATTCAGGCGAATTGAGGTAGCTCTGGTTGATCTGGCTGGTTTGGGAGAAGGCCAGTTGAAATTCATTGTCGTCGAGAAAGTGGAGAAACTGTTCAGCGGCTTGCTGGATGGCTGGTTCTGCGGCGTGCTGCTGGGCCTGGCCGGATGAGGGAAAAGTACAGGACAGCAGTAGATAAAGAAAAATAGTGAGTTGTGCCATGCCGTCCCCCCCCGGATGGTAAATGATTATCTGAACTGAGCTAGAATAGCGGAAAACGCAGTGCAGGTAAATAATTCTAATCTGACCGCCGCAGATTGGCTTCGGGCAAACTCAGTAGAAAGTTGCTCGTCCGCGCAAAAACATCCTTTTGCCGGGGGTTCTCGTTAGTGGTCAGCACATGGGGGACTTCATCGCCATAAGAGTAGAATTCCTTAGGCTGACTGCCCAGCTGGTCGAACAGTTTGCGCGCCGTACCCGGGGCGATGGTCTCGTCCCCGCTCGCCGTTAAGACCAATGCCGGTGTTTTGACCTCCTGCAGCCTGTCCTTGAGCCTGCGGCGCAGGCGATTGATCTGGATGACCCCTTTTAGGGGGCGGCGTAGATAGTAAAAGGGGCGCTCGGCAAGGGGGATTTCGCGCATCTGGTAAGGGATCAGCCAGCTGAACAGTTTGACATAATGGGCCAGGGGATGGTTGAGCTTCA
>CAMYNR010000077.1 GCA_947259715.1 uncultured Desulfuromonadales bacterium | reverse complement strand
ACCTTGGCGGTGTAACCGGAGAGGAAATAGTACATCGCCTGCTCTTTGGTCAGCTTGGAAACCGGCGGCAAGACACCGAAGGCATCGCAGGTGAGGAAGATGATGTTCTGCGGATGACCAGCCTTGAGGGTCGGCTCATGATTATCAATATGTTCGATCGGGTAGGAGACCCGGGTATTCTCAGTTTTGGAGCTGTCGGAGAAGTCGATGTTGCCGGCTTGATCGGCGACCAGGTTCTCCAGCAGTGCATTGCGCTTGATAGCGCCGAAGATTTCCGGCTCGCTGTCAGCCGAGAGGTCGATGCACTTGGCGTAGCAGCCACCTTCGAAGTTGAAGATGCCGTCATCATCCCAGCCGTGCTCGTCATCGCCGATCAGTTTGCGGGCGGCGTCGGTTGACAAGGTGGTCTTGCCGGTGCCGGAGAGGCCGAAGAACAGGCAGACATCGCCCTCCTTGCCGACGTTTGCGCTGCAGTGCATGGAGAGGATATTCTCCAACGGCAGCCAGTAGTTCATCATGGTGAAGATACCCTTCTTCATCTCCCCGCCGTACCAGGTACCGCCGATGATGGCGACATTCTTTTCGACGTTGAAGATACAGAAGACTTCGGAATTCAGGCCATGCTTTTCCCAGTTTTTGTTGGTCATGCCAGCAGCGTTATACACGCGGAAACCAGGCTTGAAACCAGGCAGATCGGACTCATCGGGGCGGATGAACATATTTTTTACGAAATGGGACTGCCAGGCGATTTCGGTGATGAAGCGGACGCTTTTGCGGGTATTCTCGTTGGCACCGCAGTAGCCATCGAGCACGTAGATGTCTTTTCCGGACAGGTAGTCGGTGACTTCAGCATAGAGTTCATCAAAAATTTCCGGGGAAACCGGCTTGTTGATGTTGCCCCAGGCGATGTTCTCCTGAGAAGGTGGCTGCTGGACAAAAAACTTGTCCTTCGGAGAACGACCGGTAAACTTGCCAGTGTCGACCATCATGGTGCCATTTGCAGAAACCTTGCCTTCGGCATTGTCAGTTTCATGGGTAAACAGATCCTCATAGCTGAGGTTTCTGTAGACCTTGCCAACACTGTTAAGACCAAGTACGTCTGCCGTCAATTCGCTCATCTACGCCTCCCTGGTGATCCTCTTCGATCGCGGGTTATTATGATTTTCTAGCCTGTGGCTGGTAAAAACCTTATATTTATTCGGGCTAAGCGACCGCCCTGAACGGCCGGACTATAGCTCAAAAACTCTGCCCAGGCAAGCCTTATAAAAGCTTAATAAGTGATTTTCTGAGCTTTTTTGATGGCTGAAAAAAACTGTTTCTTCGAGCGAGAACAGGCGCAAAGCAAAAAGTGCCTATAAATTATTAATATTATTTGTCTTTATTGATTTTTTCGACATCAGAACCGGCCCGCTGCTGTAGATAAGCAACCAGCTGCCAGATCTGCTGATCACTGAAGTGAGGTTCCCAGGCGGGCATGACCGAACCCTGACTGCGAAAGGGTTCGACCTGTTTGCCTTTGGCTATCCGCCAGAACAGATAACCCGGTTCTGCCCGCCGGTAAGCTTGGCTACGAAAATCAGGGGCCGGCGGGACAAACCGCCCTGCCCGTGGATTACGTCCTTCGGCTGGCGTGCCATGGCATTCGCGACAGTGACGGAAGAACAACTGCCGCCCGGCCTGTCGCTGGTCGGTCTGTTGTAACAGCTGCTGCGGAACGTCGATCTTGGGGGCCTGAACCTGGCTTTCCCGGCAACCGGAGAAAAACAGGAAACCCGCCAGGTTCAGCAGAATGATGGCCTTTTGCAGCATTGAGCTATCCTTTAACAGCAAAACCAAAATCTGTTAGCCACCAAGGCACCAAGAAAAACTTTTTTTAAAGGAGAGCCGCAGAGGCGCGGAGTTCACAGAGAAAACCTTTAGATCTTTTTGGGTTTAACACCATCATGAAAACGGGGTTAGCTTCTGAAGTTCTCTGCGTCTTTGCTCCTCTCCGGCTCTGCGTTAAAAGTTTTGCCTTTCCTTGGCGCTCTTGGTGGCTAACAGATTTTGTTTTCTTTAAAAATTAAAAGGCCACCAAATCGGCAGCCTTTTATTCAAAGCATCGTTTTTGCAAAATCAAGCCGCCTGTCGCGGTGCCGCTCCCCAGTCGGTCAGTTCGCGCACCACCCCGGCGATCACCTCTTCCATCGCCTGTTGCACCGGCGGCGACATCTCCATGCCCATCTCGATCGACGCTGATTGAGTCCCCCAGACGACCAGTTCGGCCGGCAGGTGGCCCTGCAGCTCGGCCACCGCCAGCAGGTCCTGGAGACCCATCTGGTGGACCGACAGCTTATTGGCGAAGGCCCTTGGCACCTCCTCCCCTGACAGGCGGAAAACCGCACCGGGGGCAGCCCCCATCTGCAGGGCATCGATCACCAGCAGCTTATCGATCCCCTCCAGGCGCGGCAGCAGGTCAAGCCCCAGGGTCCCGCCATCGATCAGCGCAACCTGCTCGGGAAACCGATAGCGCCGCTCCAATTCAACGATCGCTCGGCTGCCGAGGGCGTCGTCGCTCATCACCAGGTTGCCCAGGCCGAGAACCAAAATCGACATGGCTAGTCCTCGTCCGGGTCGATGAACTTATAGCCGCCAAAAATCGACCCCATGACACCGTTCTTTTCTTTCACGTCCATCAACCAGCCGCTGTAGACATGGTGGATAGCAAAGCCGATTAAAAGCCACATGACGATGTGATGGGTCAGCCGCAGCCCCTGATTGCCAAAGATCGGCAGCAACCAGCCAAAGGCGCCATCCCAGAAACCTCCTGGCTGAAACTGCCCATAAAGAGCGAAACCAGTCATTATTTGAATCAGAAACAGCACAAAAACCCCGGAGTAAGCCATCGCCGCCAGGGCATTGTGGCCGACACAGTGTGGCAGCTCCTTTTTAACAAACGTGTAATAGCAGAAGGTTCTTGCGATGTTTTTCCACCCGGCCTTTGAGGCCCAGGGGGCAAAGGCCGGAAAACGAGCGTACTGGTTGCCAACAAACATCCAGATCAGGCGCACCACCCAGGAGATCGTAAACACATAGGCGAAGACAAAGTGCAAAAAGCGCATCCAGCCCATCACATAGGAGCTGGTGCTCGACACGCTGACAAAGGGATCGCCGATATAATAACCGGTCACCGACAACACGATGATGCAGATGACGTTGAACCAGTGGGTCAGGCGCACCGGCCATTCCCACACATAGCGTAGTTCTAACGTTTTCATGGGACGACCTCCTTTGGTCAGAGTGCCTTGACCTTGATGATTTCGTTGCCGCGGCCGTCGAGAACATGAACAGCGCAGGCCAGGCAGGGATCGAAGGAGTGGATGGTGCGCAGAATCTCCAGCGGCTGGGTTTCATCTGCCACCGGGGTGCCAATCAAGGCCGATTCGTAGGGCCCCATCTTGCCTGCGGCATCACGCGGTCCGGCGTTCCAGGTCGAGGGCACCACCGCCTGATAGTTCTTGATCGCGCCGTTTTCGATGCGAATCCAGTGTCCCAGGGCACCGCGCGGCGCTTCGTGGTAACCGAACCCCTGGGCTTCTTTTGGCCAGGTCGAGGGATCCCACTTCTCGCCGTTATGCACCTCGAGGATGCCGCGCCCCATATTGTCAGCCAACTGCTGCACCCAGAGCTCGCACTTTTGCGCCAGCATCAGGCAGTCGACGCCACGGGCGGCGGTCCGGCCCAGGGTCGAGAAGAGCGCGCCGGCGCCCACCCCCAGCTTGTTGAGAACGAAATCGACGGTGGCTTTGGCATCCTGGTTGCCGCTGGCGTAAGCGACCAGGACCCGCGCCAGGGGACCGACCTCCATCGGCTCACCCATGTAGCGCGGCGACTTGACCCAGGAGTATTTACCGTCGGTGTCAAGGAAATCGTAGGGCGGCTTGGGACCGGTGTAATTCGGGTTGGTTTCGCCATCATAGGGGTGCCGGCCGCCATCGTTGCCATCACTGTTGCTGTACCAGGAGCGGGTGACATCCTCGGTGATCTTGGTCTCATCCATCTCCATGACGTTGGCCAAATCCTTGCCCATGATCACGCCACGCGGGAAGTAGTGGCTGCCGGTGCCGGGGCTGTTATCCATCGGGTAATCGCCGTAGCAAAGGTAATTTCCGCCGCTGTCGCCGATACCGCCCCAGTCGAGGTAGGCCGGCGCCACGGCCAGCAGGTCGGGGATATAGACCTGCTCGACGAAAGCGCGCGCATTTTTCAGCAGCTTGGTGATCAGGGCGATCTTGTCGGCGTTGATGGCGTTCTGGCTATCCGGATCGACCGGGATCGCCATGCCACCAACCAGGAAGGTCTGCGGATGCGGGTTCTTCGAGCCGAGGATGGCGTGGATCCTGATCACATCCTTCTGCCACTCGAGGGCCTCCAGATAGTGAGCGACCGCCATCAGGTTGGCCTCCGGTGGCAGCTTGTAGGCACTGTGCCCCCAGTAGGCGTTGGCAAAGGGTCCGAGGCGACCGGTGCCGACGAAGGCCTTGACGCGATCCTGAATCCCCTTGAAATAGGTCGCGCTCGACTTCGGGTAATCGGAGATCGACTGGGCGATCTGCGCGGTTTTTTTCGGATCGGCCGACAGGGCGCTGACGATATCGACCCAGTCCAGCGCGTGCAGGTGGTAGAAGTGGATGACATGATCCTGGACGTTCTGAATGCCCATGATGATGTTGCGGATCAGCCGCGCATTGTCGGGAATCTGGATTTTCAGGGCGTCTTCAACGGCGCGGATGCTGGCCATCGAATGCACGGTAGTGCAGACCCCGCAGAAACGCTGGACGAAATGGTGCGCATCGCGCGGATCGCGCCCCTTCAAAATGGTCTCTATGCCGCGAAAGGCGGTCGAGGAGCTCCAGGCATCGGTGATCTTGCCCCCTTCGATCTGCGCCTCAATCCGCAGGTGCCCCTCGATACGGGTGATCGGATCAACTGCTATTTTCTTGGCCATCGGTTAATCCTCCTTCTTGACCTTGGTATCGGTTTCATCCCCTTTGCGCAGCGCACTGGCCACCCCGTGGGCGCCGAAGGCGACCGCCGTGGCCGCCGCCAGGCCGAGGCCGAGCTTGTCTGCCGTGGCTTCGATGCCGAAGCCGGGCACCTGCGGCAGACGCCGGTAGAAAGGAGTCATGGTATCCCAGAATTGCGGCTCGCTGCAGCCGATGCAGCCGTGACCGGCCTGGATCGGCCAGCTGGTGCCCTCGTTGTAGCGCACCGTCGGACAGTTGTGGAAGGTTTCCGGCCCCTTGCAGCCGAGCTTGTAGAGGCACCAGCCCTGCCGGTGACCGGCATCGCCAAAGCCCTCGGCGTACTGGCCGGCGTCGAAGTGGCCGCGCCGCTCGCAGTTGTCGTGAATCCGCTTGCCGTAGGCGAACTTGGGCCGCCCGAACCGGTCGGTGGCCGGCAGTTTGCCAAAGGTCAGAAAGTGGACAATGGCGGCGGTCAGATTCTCCGCATTCAGCGGACAGCCGGGCAGGTTCAGCACCGTCGCCCCGGGAACCGCTTCGGAGACCGACACCGCGCCGGTCGGATTGGGTGCCGCCGCCGGAATACCGCCGTAGGAGGAACAGGAACCGACGGCGATGGTCGCCGCCGCATTGCCGCAGACCTTTCGCGCGATGTTCAGCGCCGAATCGCCGGCCACGGTGCAGTAGGCGCCGTCGGCGCCCATCGGGATAGAGCCCTCGACGATGGCGATATACTTCCCCTTGTACTCATCAACGGTCTTATGTTTCGCCGCTTCGGCATGGTGACCGGCAGCCGCCATGATGGTTTCGTGGTAATCGACCGACAGGTAGTCGAGAATGAGTTCCGCGGCGGTCGGCTGGTTGGCGCGCAGGAAGGCCTCGGAATCGCCGGTGCAGCCTTGAAATTCCATCCAGATGACCGGTGGCCGATTATCCGCTTCGATCGCTTCGGCGATCTGCCCCATAAAGCTGGCCGGAAGCGCCAGGCTGGCGGTCATCACCGAGCAGAATTTGAGAAAATCGCGCCGTTTGATGCCACGGGCTTCCCATTGCTGCAGAATCTCTTCGGAGACCGACCCCTCCCGCAGACTCTTTTCAGGATCATGCATCATGTCGTACTCCCCTTTCTTTCATCCACTGTTTCTGGCGTGAGAAATTTTTATATTTAAGCTATTTATTTAGCTAGGAAGAAAACCCGGGAAAAGCTCTTTAAAGAAGAAACCTAACAGTGTTATGGACCAAAAAAATTCAGAAAGTCAAGCCATTTCACCCATATAGCGTATACAATATCAAATGGATGGTAATTATTGCCAAATTCACCCAGGTTCAAACATTTGCAGAGCGGCAAACATGAGCTAGGATATCGACTAAAGGATTGTAGAATACCACCCCCTTCAAGGAGGCGAGGATGAAAGTCTTTCTAACCGGTGGAACCGGCTTTGTCGGCCAGGAAATTCTTCGCCAGCTGCTTGCAGCTGGACATCAGGTCCGTGCGCTGGTGCGTCCCGGGAGCAATCTCGAGCATAGCCCCGCGGTCGAGACCGTCTCCGGCGATGTGACCGAACCGCAGAGCCTGCAGGGAGCCCTGGCTGGCTGCGATGCCGTCATCCATCTGGTCGGGATCATTCGCGAGTTCCCCGGTAAGGGGATCACCTTTGAAGATCTGCATACCAAAGCGACCAAAAATATTCTGCAAGCCGCCGGCGATCAGGGGGTCAAACGCTACCTGCAGATGAGTGCCAACGGCACCCGGGAAGATGCCGTCACCGACTACCATAAGACCAAATGGGCGGCGGAGGTGGCGGTGCGGCAATCGGACCTTGATTGGACCATTTTCCGCCCGTCCCTGATCTTTGGCCCGGAAGATGAGTTTGTCAACATGCTCGCTGACCTGATTCGCAAACTGCCGGTCGTGCCGGTCATGGGCGATGGTCAGTACCGGCTGCAGCCGGTGGCGGTCAGGGATGTCGCGGCCGGTTACCTCAGGGCCCTTGAGACGCCGGAAAGTATCGGCCAGACCTACCACTGCGGCGGCCCCAAGGACTACAGCTATGACGAGGTCCTCGATCTGGTCGGTCAGGCCCTCGGTAAAGGGAAGGTCTGCAAACTGCACCAGCCGCTGTTTTTGATGAAACCGGTCGTCGGGCTGCTGGAGTCGATTCCGCAATTCCCGATCACCAGCGACCAGCTGCAGATGCTGCTCGAGGGGAATTGCTGTGATCCGGAGCCCTGGCGAAGCACCTTTGATCTGCAGTTAACGGGGTTTACCGAGGGGATTCAGGACTACTTAAAAAAGTGACCTTCGGTTTTTAACCAACGAAACCCAGGCTTGCCACAAAGGCACCAAGACGCCAAGAGGAAATCCCTCTTAATTTTACCAACCTTTGTGCCATGGTGACTTGGTGGCAAAACGTTTATCCAAAAGCATAAAATGCAATCAGGCCCGCCGGATCTCCCCGACGGGCCTGATTATTATTGGTCAAAGCTGTGGTCGCTTGAATTTTCTATTTGCTGCGGGTCAAACGTCGACCCGGGACTTCAGAATCGCCTCTTTGCCGGTTCCGCTTTCAGCCTGGGTCATACTTTCCAACAGCACCTGTCCGCCAATTTTGGCAGTTTTCTTTACCAGGTTTTCCGCCCGATCGCCATCCTGGGCGCGGAACGCTTCGATCAAACGCTCATGCTCAGCAACCGAAATCGCCATCCGCCCATTCACCGAGAGGGAGGCCATGCGCAGCCGGTTGAACTTCATCCCCAACTGCTGAATCAGCTCGTACAGCTTGCTGTTTCCGGACGCCTTGACGAACAGATCGTGGAATTCATTATGCACCCGGAAAAAGGCCTTCACATCCCCTTCATTCGCCAACTGCTTAAGCCGCTCATTGATCGCTTCGAGCTTTTCGATCTCCTTCTCAGTCAAGCGGCCGGCCGCCAGCTCGGCGGCATACCCCTCAAGGGTACTCTTGATGGCATAAAATTCCTGCACATCCTGCTCGGACAGGGCTGCAACCACCGCCCCCTTGCGCGGGATGACGGTCAGGTAGCCCTCCGACTCGAGTTGCCGGAAGGCCTCCCGGATCGGCGTTCGGCTGATACCGAAACGTTCAGCGAGTTCTGGTTCGGCAACCTTCTCCCCCGGTTTGAGGTTCCCCTTGAGAATCGCCTCGCGGATGGTTTCGAGAATTTTCTCCCGAAGCGTCTGATGTCGTTCAATCGGTTTGCTCTTCAAGGTAGATCTCCCATTTAGCCATTTTTGTGAATTGTATACAGTATACAGAGCATGTCAACGCTTTTCTTCCTTCGTCAGGTAATCAATACAGGGACTTCGATTTCTTGAGTTTTACCGCAGGCATGGTTATTATATGAAATTTGTTAAGCCAAACTAAAGGAAGTTTATGGATCCGGTTCGTAAAGTGCAGTACGCGCTGCTGACTTTGATCATCATCACCTGCGGGGGGACCGTCGGCTACGCCACTATTGAGGACTGGTCGACCTTTGAAGCCCTTTACATGACCATCATCACTCTGGCAACAGTCGGCTACCGTGAGGTGCACGAACTTAGCGACCAGGGAAAAGTTTTCACCATCCTGCTGATCGTTTTTGGCGCCGGCACTATTGCCTATACCATCGGCTCGATGATTCAGTTTATGGTTGAGGGACAGCTGCGCCGCTTGCTGGGGAGAAAAAAATTGGAGAAAAAAATCAGTCGCCTGAAAGATCACTACATCATCTGCGGCTATGGCCGGATCGGCCGCATGATCGCCCGTGAGTTCGCTTCAAAGCCGCTGCCGTTCACTGTCGTTGAGCAGGACCCCCAGCGTTGTCAGATGATCGAGGAGGATGGCCATCTGTATGTCGAGGGCGACGCCACCCACGATGCCATCCTTGAACATGCCGGCATCAGCACCGCCAAAGGGCTGATCACTGCGGTCACCTCCGATTCGGCCAATGTCTTCATCACCCTGACCGCCCGCGGCATCAATCCCGACCTGTATATCCTCGCTCGGGCCAGCGACGACAGCGCTCACCTCAAGCTGATGCGCGCCGGCGCCAACAAGGTTATTTCCCCCTACACCATCGGCGCCAGCCGCATGGCCCAGGCGGTGCTGCGCCCCTCAGTGGTCGATTTCATCGAGATCGCCACCGGCGTGGACAACCTGGACCTGCAGATGGAGGAGATCCTGGTTGCGGAAGAATCCTCCCTGGCCGGTAAAACCTTGATTGACTCCGGCATCCGCAAGGAGCTGGGCCTGATCATCATCGGCATCAAGAAAGCGCAACAGATGGTCTTCAACCCGGCTCCGACCATCGAAATAGAGCCGGGCGATATCCTCATCAGCCTTGGCGAGTCCG
The DNA here is from genome assembly GCA_947259715.1 of uncultured Desulfuromonadales bacterium. Classification (GTDB taxonomy): domain Bacteria; phylum Desulfobacterota; class Desulfuromonadia; order Desulfuromonadales; family Geopsychrobacteraceae; genus Malonomonas. Next base: position 7,810 of record CAMYNR010000077.1, on the reverse strand, counting down.
CTTCCATCGCTCACCTTGAAGCGATCGCCTCGGGGCAGAGTTAAGCCGATGCCGAACAATCTGTTTGTCCATATCCCTGCCCAGCAGCTGAAAAGGCGGCTGAACTTTCTCCTCAGTCGCCGACTGCAGCCTGAAGTCGCCTGCCAGGAAGTCAACCTCGGTAAACTCGATTTCGGCCTGATGCGGGCCTGCGCCGCCGAACTCGCCGAACAGGGCCTGGCGACCACCTTGCACGCTCCTTTCAATGGCTTTGAACCAGGCAGCGCAAAATCCCGGCTACGGACAAAAGCCCAGCTGCTTTGTCAGCGGTCCCTGCAGCTGGCCGAAGCGCTTGGTGCCAAAAGAATTGTATTCCACCCCGGCCTTGCCCAGGGCAGCACCCCCAGTCAACATGCGGAATGGCTGCGCAACAGCCGGGAATTCTGGCCGGACTATGCCGATCAAGCCCGCCAGCAACAGACCGTCCTCTGTCTGGAAAATATCTTTGAGAGTACCTCAGAGCCACTTTTCGAGCTGCTGCAGGGGCTTGACCCGGAGGCCTTCGGCCATTGTTTCGACATCGGCCACTGGAATATGTTCAAAAAAGAAAGCTTGATCGATTGGCTGAACACCATGACCCCATATCTCAGGCACTTGCATCTACACGACAACCAAGGGGAGCTTGATGAACACCTGCCGATCGGGCAGGGACAGGTCAATTTTGCGGAATTGTTCGCCTGGCTGAAAAGCTCAGGGCTGGAGCCGACCATGACTTTGGAGGCGCATCGGTTGGATGATTTGGAGAGGTCCTTGGCGGGGGTGGCTTTGCATTTGGAGAAATAGCTGAAAGTTGTAGAATGTCAAGAAAGGCCCTTAGAGGCTTTTTAGGCTTGGTCCCTGGCCGCCTGAAAGACGCGATGAAATCCACCCGAGACGCCAGGCAAGCGGGTGGTTGGTCTGGAAACGATTATTGAAATTGCCGGAAAACCGCGCGGCCATCAACAGATTGGTTCTTCTTGAAAAATATCTGCAGGAGGGGGGCAGGCACCTGCGGAGCCAGTCCCCTGCCGTAAAGGTGTTTAAATCGTTCAATAACTATGAAGTCTTTATTTATCTGAACAGTAAATTAAGAAAAACAGCAGCGTCCTGCCAGAATCTGGCAGGACGCTGCTGTTCCCCCCTCCCTGATTTATCCTGAATCTACCGCTCCTCGACCAGCTCCGGCTCTTCTTCCACCTGCTTGCTCAACCGTACCCAGATATTGGCCTGCTCCAGGCCGTAGAGCAGCAATCCGCTGGCGAAGACGAAGACGAAGTGCTCGGCCAGGGCGCCGGAGAAGGCGTAGAAGAGATAGAAGATGCTGCGGAACAGCAGGTGAAAGCTGCGCATGCCGAAGCTGGTGTCGTTGCGCTGGCGGGAGAGCATCTGCACCACGGCGGAGAAGACGTAGGCGGCCAGGGCGAGGCTCAGCAGGCTGGCCGGCAGCGGCATGCCGAGGATCTGCCGGAAGGCTTCGGAGAAGACCTGATGCAGATTGGTCTGCTGCAGGCCGACGGCGGCGATGCTCAGCAGCAGGAAGAGCAGCAGCTCCCAGAGGTTGCGACGCGATTGGAGGTGCAGCGGATCGATCCGGTCCGGCCGGTTGCTGGTCGCTTGGCTGACTTCGATGCTGGTTTCTGTTGGGTTCCGTTCGATCATTTTGGCCTCCATCGCGTTACAGGTTTTCAGGAGCTGCTTATCTCATCAATCAGTGACTGGTCACCGCATCCTCATGCTCTTCGATCTCTTCCCAACCGTTGAACATCGGCTTGAAATAGGCCAGCGGGGTGTGACCCAGGGTCGCCAGGTAGACATGGGTGAAAAGGAAGGCGCACAGGGAGCAGGCGAGCAGGAAATGCATGCCGACCAGAATCTTCATGCCACCGATCATCAGGATCAGGTTGCGCAGCGGCTCGATGTTGGTCAGCAGAATCCCGGTCAGGCTGACCAGCGGCACCAGCACGAACATGATCGCCAGGTAGGCTGATTTCTGCATCGGGTTGAACTTGTTCTCCGGTGTCGGGTGATGCGGGTTCTGCCAGCCGAGGAAGTAGGTCAGGAAGTAGAACTTGGCCTGGCGCAGCAGTCCGCTCTGCAGGTCGTCGCGGCTCGGCAGATAGATCTTGTGCATGTTGCGGGCGACGAAGGTGTAGTAGAAGAACCAGATGCTGAAGGAGATCGCCACCACGAAGCCGGCGGTGTTATGCAGCAGGATGACCGACTTGTAGTCGCTGCCGAGGACGCTGACATGCTCGGGGAAGCGGATTTGGGCGCCGGAGACGATCAGGGTGACGATACCCAGGGCGTTGAGCCAGTGCCAGATACGAACAGGTTTCGGTTGCAGGTAGATTCTCTTTTTTTCAGCCATGATCTTAATCCCCTTATATCCTAGAAAGATTTCTTAGTGCTTGCGGTTTTTGCGGGTGAAGAAGCGCAGGGTGCCATGCCCGATCGGCATCACCAGACCGCCGAGGATGATCAGCAGACCGATGATATTCATCGAGGCGTTACGGGTGGCGCCCATCATGTAGAAGTCGGGTGTGCCGTAGAGGGCATCGAGGACGGCGCCCTTCTCCACATCGATTCGCTGGTAGCCGCCGCCGGCCGTTGGCAGGGCCACATAACTGGTCTGCACCGCCTCTGGACCGGCCGCATGGCAGTAGCTGCAGTCGTAGCGGTCTTCGAGGATCTCGATCTTGTGACTGACGTCGCTCGGCATCAAAGTGGCCTGCAGGCGCAGGTCTTCATTGGCCGGGTTGCGGTGGAAGGTGCGCAGTTCGGTCAGCGAGATGAAATCATCGCCGTTCAGGTCGATCACGCCCTGGGCACCCTTCTCGCCGCCCAGCTTTTGCAGGTCGTCTAAGGCGGAGAGTTCAAAATCACCGAGCACCTTGTCGCTCTCCTTTTGAATAATGTAGAGAACGATTTCGTAATCGTCACTTTCGGTGTGGCAGGAGATACAGGGCAGCTTGGCGATATGCAGGTTCGCCTGGGGCAGCCATTCATCATGCTGCTGGACCATATCAGCGCTCTCGTGGCAGACCGCGCATTGCTGGTTCAGATCGTGCCCGGAGACTTCGGTCAGTCCACGAACCTGGTGCGGATTGTGGCAATCCCCGCAGCTGGCGTTGTTGGCGTGGACGCTGCCGGCATAGTCTTCATTGATGTTTTCGTGGCAATCGAGACAGCCTGCCTTGGCCGGGGTCAAACCATCATCGGGGTGCTCTTCGGTGACGTTGTCGTGGCAGGAGGCGCAGCCCATCTCGGCATGTACGGTGTGATCGAACACCTGGGCATTGATAAACAGCTCTTCGCCCACCATGTCGCTGTCATTATGGCAGCCCAGGCAGTCTTCGTTTTCCATCGCCAGGGCACTCACTGGCAGCAGCAGGGCCAGCAGCAGTACCAGCCAGAGGGAAGTTTTCGTCAGTTCTCTAATCATTTTTCTATCCTTTGCCAATAAGAATTTCAGGAGGCTTGTTTTTTGACGTCGAGTTCATTTTCGGCAAAAAAGTCAGCTTGCGGCTCGTTGCCAATCACCAGCGTCAGCCAGTCACACAGCTGGACAATGGCAGAAACCAACTGGGCAACGACAATGATGCCGCAGTACCCAAGCACAATCGTCAGGAAGAAGCTGGTGAAACTGTCGAGTTGCTCCGCATTGGCGCGGACGATGAGCACAGCTGTGATATAGACTGCCAGCAACACACCTTTCCACTTCGCTTGTTTCATTTTTGCCTCCGTGGGAATCATCGAAATGCAATTAACGGTACTTGCTGGTGGCGGTTTCCAACTCGTTTTCGTCGGCGCTGCTACCTTTGATCAGGTTGAGGATCATCGAAACGATCGGGAAAACCTGACAAATGACGATCAGGGCGCACATGCCGAGAAAGCCCCAGGCGAGGTAATTGCTGTTATCGACCCGGCCCTCGGTGGCTGCCAGAACCGGGCTTGCCAGGCTGATCAGGGTGACTGCCATCAGAGTAATGCGAAGTTTGGTTTTCATTTTTCCGTCTCCTTTGGTCGTGAGTTCATTCCACAAAAGTGGTGTTAGATTAATGCCGGACCAGCGTCGCCAAGGCCATCAAAGGCGCTGTCAACGGCTGACCGCAGTTCTTCACTGTCATCTTGATCCACTGGGCGTAGCGCGTGATAGAAGATCCCCTCCTCTCTGACTTTCAACAAGGCCTCCGGACTGTCGGCATCAGTGACCAGGATAATCCTCAGCTCCTGGTTGGCACGCTTCAGCAGGGTGATCAGTTCGGCGGCGCTGATGGTTTCGTCAAACTTGTTGCCAAGCAGCAGAATCGGTTTCTGTTTCTGCAGGATTCTGCTCAGGGTGTAGGCCGCCGATCCGGTAGTTTCGATCTGGTAGTTGGATCCACGGAAATATTCGGCCAGCTTCTGGCGTGCAACCGGGTCTTTATCAGCGATCAAAATCTTCCGTCCGTTCATGCCGCCCCCTTTTTTATTTCATGAATTTGTGCAGCTGACCATTTACTAGAGCAACCTGCATACCAACTAGGTAAATTTTTTCCGTATACTTTTTTAAGTAATAATTTCGATTACTTGAGACTCACCACTCACATCATCCCAATTCCTGGGAAGTTCTTGCCCTAGAGGAAAGCCTCCTGCCGGACAGGAATTTTCCTACTCGGCAGGAATTATTACTGGGAAATAAGAAGGGTATTTATTGGGGGGAGAACAGCTGATGCTTTTTCAGCAGACCGTAAAGCCGTGAGGGGGTAAGGCCGGCCGCCAGACAGGCCTCAGTCATGTTGTTACCGCAGCGGGCCATCAACTCGCGCAGATAACTCTTTTCACCGCCACCGGTCTCGCTCTGTGCCAGGGGTTGCACGGCGACCGTCGCCCGGGTCACCTGAATGCGAATATGGCTCGGCAGATGCCTGGCGAACAGGCGTTTTTCGTAACGGGCAGCCAACAGAGCCTGTTCCAGGGCGTTGGCCAACTCCCTCACGTTTCCTGGCCATGGGTAAAGGCTCAGCATCTGCAGAAATTCGGGAGAACAGCTCTTATCCGCCAGCTGATAATGGCGACAGAAATTGGCGAGCAGATAACGACTGAGACCAGCAATATCCTCCGGATGCTGGCGCAGCTCCGGCAGCTCGATCTGTTGCCCCTGCAGGCGCTCCAGCAGGTCGGTGCGAAACTGTCCGCAGCGGGCCAGCCTCCCAAGGTCCTGAGTGGTCGCGGCGATCAGCCGCGGGTCGCTGTGCCGCTCGTAGCAGGAATTGAGCGGCCGGTAGCGGTGAGTCAATAAAAACCGGCAGAACAGTTTCTGCGTACTCAGCGGCAGTTCGCCGACCTCATCAAGGAACAGGGTCCCTTGATCGGCCTGCGCCAGCAGACCGCCTTTGGATTCAGCTGCCGCATCGCTGAACAGCAGGCTTTCAGCCAACTCCTCTGGCAGCGAACGACAATCGACCACCACGAAGGATTTCGTCTGGCGACGACTCTGCTGATGAATAGTCCGCGCGAACAACTCTTTCCCGGTACCGGTCTCACCCTGAATCACCACTCCGGCATCATTGCCGGCAGCCTTGGCCAACTGGCGCAGGCAGACCTGCAATAGAGGGCTCTTACCGACAATCTGCTGCTCCTGGGGGTTTTCAGCTTGTCGCTGGGACCGGTCCCCTGCCGGGCCGGAAAATTGACCCATTTGCGCCTTTCGCGGGGTCGGGGTCTGATCAGGCGCTTTGCCCATGCCACAACCACCTTTCTCCTGCTCTGGTTTGACTCCAGCTGCTTATTGAGCAGAAGCCATGCCAAACAGCTTACCCATTGGTAGCCATATATATTCAATGACTTAGGGAACACAGTTAAGAATGAAACTGTTTACCAAACAGGAATATTCCTGAGCAGCAGGAATATTCCTGTTTGGAAAGAAAAGTGCAGTCCTGCTGAGGACCAAAACAACAGGGCACAAAAGGTAGCTGAGAAAATTCCAGACTTTGACCTATGTCATGTTTTACTTTGCCGCGATCACCTATAGTCCGGGCATGGCAAAACAGCGCGAGCAGGGAAAAAATTGCTCGTTCAGCTTGAAAAGCAGCCTCTTTCACTTAATATCTTACCAACACTTAACGGAAAGGTGACACACCAATGGGTATTCTCGATTTTCTCGGTTTCGGCAAAAAACCTGCTCCCGCCGCTACTTCAACCACCGCAGCCCAGGATCCGGCAATGTTCTGTTACCAGTGCGAGCAAGCCGCCAAAGGCACCGGCTGTTCGGTGGTCGGCGTCTGCGGCAAGCAGCCAGACGTCGCCGCCCTGCAGGATCTGCTGGTTTATTCCCTCAAAGGGATCGCCTTCTGGGCCAACCAGGCCCGCCAGAACGGCAAGAAGGACCAGGAGGTCGATCGCTTCATGATCGACGGCCTGTTCGCCACCGTTACCAACGTCGATTTCGACCCCAAGGAGATCTCCAAGCTGGTCACCGAAGCGGTCCGCCTGCGCGCCAAGGCCAAGCAACTGGCCGGCGCTTTCAGCGGAACCGTGCCTGCTGCCGCCCAGGACTGGGCGCTGCCCGCCTCCCTTGACGAGCAGGTCAAGCTCGGTCAGCTGCACGGCGTCAAGGATTACACCGTCGATGCCGACATCCACTCGGTGCGCGAGCTGATCACCTACGGCATCAAGGGCTACGCCGCCTACGCCGACCATGCCCGGATCCTCGGCAAGGAATCGGACGAGATCTACGCCTACACCCACAAGGCCCTGGCCGCCCAACTTGACGACAGCCTCGATCTGATGGCCAACGTCGGCCTGGCCCTGGAAGCGGGCAAGATAAACTATGCGACCATGGAGCTCTTGAACCAGGCCCACGTCGAAGCCTACGGCCACCCCGAGCCGACCAAGGTCCAGCTCGGCACCAAGGCCGGCAAGGCGATCCTGGTCTCCGGCCACGACCTGAAGTTCCTCGAAGAGCTGCTCAAGCAGACCGAAGGCACCGGCGTCAACATCTACACCCACGGCGAGATGCTCCCCGCCCACGGCTATCCGGGGCTGAACAAGTACAGCCACCTGGTGGCCAACTTCGGCGGCGCCTGGCAGGACCAGCACAAAGAGTTCAAAGAGTTCCCCGGGGCGATCATCTTCAACACCAACTGCATCCAGAAGCCCGATGAGAGCTACGTCGACCGCCTGTTCACCTGGGGCCTGGTGCAGTGGCCGGGCGTCAAGCATGTCGACGGCTGGGACTTCTCTGCGGTGATCCCGTCAAGCATGTCGACGGCTGGGACTTCTCTGCGGTGATCCAAAAAGCCCAAGCGTGCGACGGCTTCGAAGACAACCCCGGCCAGGAGATCCTCACCGGCTTCGGCCACAACGCCATCCTCGGCGTCGCCGATAAGGTGATCGACGGCGTCAAGGCCGGCGCCATCAAGCACTTCTTCCTGGTCGGCGGCTGCGACGGCGCCAAATCGGGCCGCAACTACTACACCGAGTTCGCCGAAAAGGCGCCCAAGGACACCGTCATCCTCACCCTGGCCTGCGGCAAGTTCCGCTTCAACAAGCTGGACCTCGGTGATATCGGCGGCATCCCGCGGCTGCTCGACGTCGGCCAGTGCAACGACGCCTACAGCGCCATCCAGGTCGCCGTGGCGTTGGCGAATGCCTTCGAGTGCGAGGTCAACGACCTGCCGCTCTCGCTGGTGCTCTCCTGGTACGAGCAGAAGGCGGTGGCGATTCTGCTGACCCTGCTGCACCTGGGGATCAAGGACATCAAGATCGGCCCCAGCCTGCCGGCCTTTGTCACCCCGAACGTGCTGAACTT
>CAMYNR010000076.1 GCA_947259715.1 uncultured Desulfuromonadales bacterium | reverse complement strand
TTCTGGCTGTAGCGTAAAGCTTCAACCATTCGATTGAAGGCTTTGGCCAGATCAGAGATTTCAGATGGCCCAGCAACCGGAAGGCGGGTGTCCAAATTGCCACTTTGCACACTCCAGGTGGCCTGCAGTAAATTCCGTGCCGGGGTAATGATATTCCTCTTAAGCAAGACATATCCAACCAGAACTAAAATCGATCCATAGCCGAAAATATAAATCAGGATCACTTGCATAAATAATTTGAGCCGCGCACGCAGATCTTCCAGCGAAAAATGAATTTCGATCAATCCTCGAAACTGGTTTTGCGTCACCAAAGGTACGGCAAATCTTGCCCAAGCATCGCCATTCGCATAAACCTTCATTAGGGAAGGAAAGTTAACCTCTTCCACAACGACTCGGGTTATCTTTATGCGCTGCCGGTCAGATTCAGCCAAAGACTCGTGCCGAGTCGTGTCAGATGAAGCACGGAGTCTGAGATTCTGGTCATAAAGCCACCAGGCTTGATAGCCAAGGTGAGGTGGAAGATCTGCAAAGAATTGTTGCGTACTGGGCAGTGCATGAAAAACGGCTTGCTGATTGAACATCAAGGAATTTGCCAAAGTATGGCTGACCGCCCTTAAATGCTGGACTCTTTGCTCCAATAAATTCTGCTCAGTCAGGCGAAGGATCATTACCCCGCCAAGCAATAAGGATGCACCGATTAAAATTGAGATGGTGGTTATTATTTCAGATTTCAACCCAGAAGATCTGGCCAAAACAACCTCCAGCAGAATCAAGAGAGCTAGCCAATTTAAAAGGTCTAACTTTTATAATTTAGCAAAAATATGCCACTACAGGTTTGAAAAACTTGCTACAAGTATTAGATAATTGATTGTCGTTAAAAAATTATCCATCGAAAGGACTCAAAAATGGCCCGCACCCCCTATCTCGACCAGGACGCCTGCATCGGCTGCGAAACCTGTACCCGCATCTGTCCCAATGTTTTCCATATGGTTTCCGAACACAAAGCGGGAATCCATAATCCAACCGGCGACAGCGAGGAAAAAATCGAAGAAGCGATGGATAACTGCCCGGTGGCCTGCATTTCCTGGGAAGATTAGCGGCGCTTTTTATGAACCGGATACTGGGAGCGCTGAGTCTATGCATGCTGCTGCTGAGCGGCTGTGGTCAGCTCACCGAGATTAAAGATCAACTTCTCGATGACCACAGCGAGCAGCTATATATCGACGCCGAGCTCGGCTTTTCCGTAAAGCATCCGCTCGACTGGGAAAGGATAAAACCTCCCCAGGAAGTCACTGCAGCCCCTACCAACAGGGTCGGCTGGCGGATAGCTGATCCTGAGGGTCAGGTTCAGCAACTCGCAGAGGTGCAGATCCATAGCTTTCCAGCGGTGAGTCAAGCGGACCCTTCCAATTTATTAAGGGATTTTCTGGCCGAGGCAGAGCTGACGGCAGGGGAAGAGTTTTCTCATCCGGTTGGGCAGGCTCGGCGGCTGCGGATAGACGGCGCAGAGATGAGCCAGGTGATCATTGCGCTGGTCGGCCAAAAGAGGCATTTTATTTTTGCACTGAGTTGTCCGCCCAGCCACCTGGAAAAATTTCTGCCGCGCTTTCACGAAACGGTCAAAAGTCTCGTTGAGATCTCCTCTGCGACACGACCAGGGAGTTGAATCCATTGCTGATGCAACCGGTACGAACCGCGGACCTTATCCGCAAATACTACGCAGGCCACCCCAAGGCCTGGCAGATTCTGCTGATCCACAGCCGGCAGGTGACTCGCCGGGCGGTTAAGGTCGGGCGGGCTCTCCAGGACAAACAGCAGGTCGATCTGCAATTTATCGCCGAGGCGGCGATGCTGCATGACATCGGCATGCTGCTGACCCACGCTCCGGATCTGCACTGCTATGGTGAGGGGTCTTATCTAAGGCACGGGATCAAAGGCAGAGAACTGCTCGAGGGGGAAGGCTTGCCGCGCCATGCCCGGGTTTGCGAGCGGCATATCGGCATCGGCCTGACCGCCGAAGAAATCAGGCAGCAAAAACTGCCGCTACCCGAACGGGATATGCTACCGGAAACTTTGGAGGAACAGATCATCTGCTACGCTGACCTGTTTTATTCCAAGGATCCGAAAAAACTAAACAAAGAAAAAAGCCCCGATAAGGTCAGAAAAACTCTGGCGAAATATGGTGAGCAGAAGCTGCTGACATTTGACCGGTGGTTACTGACATTCGAACCAGAATTGAGTTGATATGGAAGACTGGCTGCAGCAGATCATCGCCTTTTTACCGGAAGGACCCAGTTACTTACTGCTGCTGTTTCTGATCGCCTTTTTTGAATCACTGCCGATGGTCGGACTCTTATTGCCCGGCAGCACGCTGATTGTCATGGCCGGATTTTTGGTGGTACAAGGCAAAGGCGGCCTAGTCTCCCTGATGCTGGCGGCCGCCCTGGGCGCCATGCTGGGAGATCTGCTCAGCTTCTGGCTGGGCGGCCATTTTGGTGGCCGGCTGCTGGCAATGAAAAGCTTCCAAAGGCATCGGGAGTTGATCAAGCAGTCTGAGCGTTTCTTTTATAACCACGGCGGAAAAAGTATTTTCTTTGCCCGTTTTCTGGGCCCAATAAGAGGAGTTACCCCGTTTATCGCCGGCCTATCGAAAATGTCCCCGCGCGCCATGCTGCTTTATGCAGTGATCAGCGCTGCGCTCTGGGGACTTTGCTATCCGGGCCTGGGCTACTTTGGTGGAGCCAGCTGGCAACAGGCGCAGAGTTTCAGTGCCAAGTTTGGCATGCTCGTTTTTGCCGCCCTGGTTATCACCCTGGCCCATTATTGGCTGAAAATGATTTTTCGCTCTGCAGGAGAGGGAGAATAATGAAAACACTGTCAACCACAGAGGCACGCATCCTTGGTGCTTTTATCGAAAAAGAACTGACGACCCCGGACTATTACCCCCTGAGCCTCAACGGCCTGACCAATGCCTGCAATCAGAAGTCGAATCGCGCACCGGTGATGCAGCTGGAGGAATCGGAGGTGCTGGACAGCGTAGATAACCTGCGCAAAAAAGGCCTGGCGATGCAATCCCAGGACGCGGGCAGCCGGGTCGCCAAATACCGTCATACTCTGCGGGAACGGCTCTACCTGGAAGAAGCCGAGTTGGCAATTCTGGGCGAGTTATTGCTGCGCGGTGCACAGACCCCGGGAGAACTGCGGACCCGGGCGGCACGGATGACAGATTTTCCTGATCTCGCTGCGGTTGAAACCGTCCTTCAGGAGCTGATGGAGAAGGACCCGCCACTGGTCGCTCGCCTGGAAAGGCAACCGGGCCGAAAGGAATGCCGCTATGCCCAACTGTTCAATGAAATTAGCGAGGACGCGGCAACAGAGCAGGAGCAAACATCGGCAAATTCAGCCGATGAACGCGAATTCGAGCATTTGAAAAATGACCTCGATTGCCTGAGAACCCAACTGGCGGAGTTGCAAGCAGAGTTCGCTGAATTCAGAAAACAGTTTGAATAATAGAAACTGATTATCTACTTCACTCAAAAGGAAGCGGCAAAAGGTGTTGGGAAATTCAATTGGAAGGGTGTCTGGTGCCCGGATGGCACCAGTCAAGCCCCATG
>CAMYNR010000075.1 GCA_947259715.1 uncultured Desulfuromonadales bacterium | reverse complement strand
TGTGGATCTTGTGATGTGGCTCTGAAATTTGGGATTTCTGACCGGGAATACTTGAGAGTGTTGGGGGCCTGCAGATATGGACACCTTCGGGAGGGTACGAGTTGGCTCGGGTTTAGGTGTTACAAGTGGTTAGGTTTGTTCATGATCTTTCCATGACGAAAATCTCGATTGAGCAGAACGCCGGAGAAAATTGGTGTGAATATTGGACAGAAGAGAGGAGTTTCATTCCTCCAGGTCGATAAGGGACAGGGCGACTTCTCGGTTTTATGGGCACAAATAATTACCGAAAACTACAAAATTGTGGATGTCAGGTCAAAAAAGTTGTGGTAGATTAATCAAAACTCTTCGAGGAGGGCAGATGCAGTCCATTGGCGAGCGATTAAGGAAAATACGCGGCGAGATGTCGCAACTCGAGCTAGCTGAGAAGCTTGGTGTCCACAAAAACACCCTGGCAAACTACGAGAAGAATGAACGATTGCCAGATGTCGAGGTGCTCAACAAGCTGCTGGATGTTTTTCCGGACATCGAGCCGGGGTGGTTGCTGACAGGGGTGATTGAAAAACAATATCCATCCGCTGAAGGGTATATTGTCCCGCCGCGCAACGAGGTTGGTGGCAGGGAAAGGGGAGGGGCGATGATCGTAAGTGAGCAGGTTGTCGATTATGTATCCTTCAGGTCCGACTGGGTCAGGTACACCCTGGGAATCCCGGCACATTACCTGTCACTCATTTCCGTCAAAGGTGACAGCATGGAACCGACCCTGAGCGATGGCGACCTGGTTCTGATCGACCTTCGGGCCAACCGGGTGGAGGACAATGCGATTTACGTCATCCAGTCCAATGATTCCCTGCTGGTAAAGCGCATTCAACGGAAACTTGACGGCTCCATGGTGGTCCGAAGCGACAATCCCATCTATGAGACCGAAGTGTTGACGGGAGAAACCGCCGACCGGTTGGAGGTCGTCGGCCGTGTGGTTTGGACCGGCCGCAAGGCCTGAGGAGGATTTTAAAAGCCGCAACTTGTTTTGATCAAAACATCCAGTTGAGTGAAATTTGTTACCAATGTATGGTTTCTGCTCTATAATTAATTGGGATCATGCTCAAGAGAGAAAAGGTGCTTAGAAAGTTTGGGGGTATTTTTGGGTATACGCCAAATATTTTTACATAAAAAAAGGTAAAAAATTAAGGACTTGATGGATTGGTTTTATGGACGCCACCTCCACCAATTAAAAAGGGTCGCCCCTAAAAGGGCGGCCCTTTTTAATTGGTGCGCGACGTGTCGCGGGAATCGAAGCGCAGCTAGTGACCTGACTAAATGTCAGAAAAGCGGCCATGGAGGGCCGCGTCAGCGAGCGGAGGGGAGCCGACGCAGGCGCCAAGGAGGCAAAACGCAGGCAGCGGCCAAAAGGGCCAGAATTAGAAGACAGGATTAACCATACGGGACACTGATGCCCTGACCGTAGTGGGTAATTCCCGCCACCCTGGTTCCGTGAGGAGCCATAACTTTTTACATACCGTAATTCAAGACTTGACCCCAATGCTGTCTCGAAGCGGTGAAATTCTGGTCTGTGACGCCATCGATGCGGCGATGACCTTAGTTGTGCCGCTAGCCGCCGGAATTATCGAACGGCGTGGCGGCATGCTGATTCACGGTGCGAACATCGCCCGTGAGTACGGCATCCCCTGTGTCTCCGACATTTCTGCAGCGGCCGATATTATCCGCAGCGGCGCATCGACGGTTTTCTCGGCCTGGTGTTTTTCTCGCCGGACTCAGGGCAGTTGTCGCTTGCTGGACAGAATGCCGCGTTGCGCAAAGAGTTGGATGATGCCACGGAAGAATAGTTTTCTAAGCGTCAGTATTAAAAAACCGAATTTGCAGTTTCGGAGCATTGACAAGCTTAAGCTTGCTGATACGGTTATTTTTAATGTTGCCACCGATCTTCTGCGCGTAAGAGGTCAGCATGGACCCTGCCGAACAAGACGCCTACAAGATTCTCAATCAGACGCTGGGCATCGATTACCGTGAGACCTCAAGGGCCAACTTGCAGCGCCTCGAAGCTGAAATCAGAGCCTCTACCTGCCGTAAAAATCTTCAAGACATAGAAAAGCAGATCCACAAAGAGATCGACTCTACCGAGTTGGTTTTGGCGCGCGGTTCACGGAACTGGGATGTCATCGAAAAGTACGGTTCGATGCTCTCCGACCGCGCTTTGGAGGATAAGGGCATCGTCAAAACCAGCAGCACCCAGAAGGTTGACCGTGAAACCTGGGGCAACCAGGATTTCGTCTTCTTTTTCTTCGGTTTCCGTTCTTCTCTGGAAGCGACCACCTTGGCGAAAAAATACGGCACCATCAAGTTTTTCGATTCGCAGCCGCTCTACGAAAAAGGCTGGATATCGCTGGGCGACTGGATGGAGTTCTACAACGCCCAGGCGATCGCCCTGCCGACCAACTCTATCATCGGCCAGCTGACAACCCACTTTAGCGCACCGCAAAGCGCAGACAAACATAAGCGGGCGCAAAACACCCGGAAGCGTTACGCCTTCAACGACAAAGAGAGCGCGATGCAGCCCCGTCGGGCTGTTGACGAGCTGTTTTTCGGGCCGGAGATCAAAGCCGCGCTGGCAGCCCACCTGATCCTTTTTTTGCGCAGCTTCTGCCCGGCGCGTTTGCTGTGGAAGCAGTTGGGTGACCAGCCGACTGCGGCCCTTCTGCAGACCTACCTGCCGCTGATCGAAGCCAAGCTGCCGCGTGCTGTGGAGATGACGACCTGCATCGGCCAGGCTAAGGCCACAGGCTCTTCCCCGAACGCTGCAGTGACGAACATGCTTGCAGCAGGGACCGGCACGGGCTAGCTGTTTTAAGGTCAGCAAAGAATGCTGCAAACGGGGTAGGCTGATGAAAACGGATAAACCATTGACGACAAAAGAGCTTATCACGAAAATCGGTGCCGAGCTCGAACAGCGCAAGCAGGCAGGGCAGCTCACCTTGGACACCGATCTGACCGAGCTCACCAGCCTAACATCAGCGTTCGTCTATCTGTTCGATGCCAGCAAGCTGCAGCTGTCAGATGTGACCCTGACGGTCGATAAGATGATCGCGATTGATGCGACCGCCGAGTTTTATGGTCTGATCGGGGTGAAAACCCACATCGACTTTGAGCTACAGGATGAGCGCATTCTCTTTCGGTTGACGGGGCGTTTTCCCCAAAGTGCCAATATTGCCCTGCCTGGGCTCAGCGGTTTTGCCGTCAGCGCTCTGCAGCTGACGGTGGAGACCTTCCTCGATGACCGACTGCTGCGCGCTTATCTCGAAGGGACGCTGCATCTGCAAACCACAGCGGTGCCCATTCGGTTGCAATTTCCGACTCTCTCCGAGGACTGGATCCTCTCTTCAAGCATTGCGGTGCAATTGCCGCGTTTCAGCGATCTGACCGCATTGCTGGGGGATGAGCTGGTTGGCTGGACGCCGCCGGCGCTGGAGCAGCTTGGTGCTTTTTCTCTGTGCGACCTGCGGATGATTTTCAGGCCGGGGGTTGCCAGTGTCGAGCTGCTCTCCGCCCGGCTGGAGCCGGTTGACGCTGCAGCAAAATGGACTCTGCTGCCGGGATTGCAGCTGCGCAAACCGGCCATGGAGCTGGGCATTGCTCACCTCACCGACGCCACGCGGCGCGGTGCCTTCGGCAATATTGCCGGTCTGCTGCGCCTCGGCTCCATCGATCTGCAGCTCGCTGCCGGAAAGTTTTCCGCTGCAGCCCCCTGGGCCTTGCGGGGCAGTCTGCTGCCGGGTGAAAGTTGTGGATTGCAGGAGCTGGTTAAACAGTTGCTACCGGAAACGGTGCTGCCCGGCGAACTGCCCGACAGCCGCTTCTCCGATTTGGCGCTTGAGGTGGTACCGCAGACCGGCGAGTTTTCTCTGCAGGGGACATCGACAGGCGCCTGGACGATACCGCTCGGCTTCGGCGATCTGCAGATCGACAGTGCGCAGTTGCTGATACAGAGAAGCGCTGCCAGCGCCGGGCAGACGGAAGCGGGGACCAGCTGTAAAGTTACTGGAGCCGGAACACTGCGTCTGCAGCTGACCGAAGGGGTTGCCGCCGACTTCTCCGGAATGGTGCAATTTCAGGCTGGTCAGCAGCAGGTTGGCTTTACTTTTACTGCCGACAAAGCTGCAAGCAACCGGTTGCGGGCCGCGATCCCGGTCGGAGCTAGCGGCCACAGCCCGGCTATCGAGTTCAGTTTCAGCGAGATCGGCATCGATCACAGCGAGGATGGTTGGCAGGTACAGGCGGCCGCGACGACACTATTTACCGATCTGCCAGGCTTTTTGACCGCCCCCATCCCCGGGACTCAAATATCGCTGGTTCCGCAGCAGGCACGCGTCTGGTCGTTCCGCGCCGGGCGAGGACTGGTCGAGTTTTCCATCGACCGCCTCTGGGAGGGGGACTGCCCGCAGGTGCCGCTACCGAGCATCCAGGTGGGAGACAATGAGGTCTCGCTCGGGGTTCTCTGGCTGGATGCGCGCCAGTGGACGATCCGTTTCGGCAAACAGTCGCCCAGCGCTGCCCAGGTGACTTTGCAAACCACACTGCAGGTCGCGGTCTCCGCCGAGATCAATCGGCTCTTCGGGGTTGGGGCGGACGGCCAGCCGCGCATGGACCTATTTAAAACCTTCAGGGTAGGGCAGGGTGACCCCGCCGCCAGCGCCACCGGGATTCAACTCGACCTCTCGGAAAAAGGGATCAGTGCGCTGTTCAAAGGCTCGCCTTTCAATGCCCTGCAGCCGGACGCCGAGGGCTTTTACCAACTGTCCCTCGGGGCAGACGGGCAGTTCGGTCGCTTGCGTAGCCGCATGCCGGAATTTCGCTTCGACGGTGCCGGCTGGACCGCCGCCGGAGAATGGCATGTCGAGAAACCGCTGCAATTGCCGCTCACTCCAGCTAAAGCGGCGCTGACGCAAGCCGGACTTGGCCTGCTTGGCGAGGTGCTGCCGGAAGCAGTGCCGCTGGAGGACCTGCAACTGGTCGATAAACAGGGGCGACTGAGCTTCGCTCCCTGGCTAGAGCGTTTGGCGCAGCAGTCGCAAGTTCAGCTTCCTAAAGAGTTGCTCAAGGCGCTGGATAGCCTTGAAAAGGTTGCCGAAGATCTGCTTGCAGCGACACCCGGGCGCTTCAATAACTACTTGAATTTCCAGATGCCGACCGATCTGGCCTTCGCCATTGAAGTGCGCGCTGGCGGGGGTATCAAGCTCAACATGACGACCCGCAGCGAAACGGGTCGGCCCGCGGTTCCGGTCAAGCTCTTGATCCCCTTTGTCGATCCGAGCAGCGGCATCCCCGAGCTGCTCGGCGTCGAGCTGGTCTCCCTGGGGTTCGGCGAGATCCTCAGCGGCTCGCTGTTTCTGCTTGAGATGGAAGGGACCATCGACCGTTTTGATCTGATCAGCATGGCCCTGTGTCTGGCCACCGGGCATCTGGCCGATGGCAAAACCAGCAGCAAGGTTTTTCAGCGCTCCTACCGCATCGACCAGCTGCTCGCCGTCATGCCGGCCGCGACTCCGCTGCCGGTGCCGCTCTTCTACCGGGAGATCGGCGTATCCTATTACGGCTGGGAAATGCTGCAGTTCGAGTCGCATTGGCACTTCCCGCTGCCTGAGGTCGGCCTGTTCGGCGCTCTCGACCTGTTCAAGCAACTGAAGCGCTACTTTTGCGAAGAGGGCTACCGCTTGCCCATCGACGCGCCGCCCGAAGGGTTCAAGTTGCCCTTCACTATCGGCCCCAATTACCTGCGCTTGCCACCCTATCTGGGCGGCAAGCAGATCGGCTCGGACCAGCCGCTGCCGGAATGGAGTGTCTGGAGTTCGCTTGCCAGCCTGCTCAATGGTTTGAAGACCGGCAGCCCCAGCGATTTTCTCCAGGCGCTGCCGGTGGAAGCGCGGGTCGGCGCAGTCACCGTTGATTTAGGACCTTTCAGCGCTAGCGCCGGTGCGGCTGTGACCACGCCGAGCGAGTTCCAAAGCGCAATCCTTGCCGGCAAAGTGCGCACCGCAGCGGGCAAAGATTTCGGCGAACGCTTGCGGACCCTGGGCGCCGGTCCGGAAAAGCAGCTCGCAGCGCTTCTGCCCAAAAGGGACGGGCAAAAAACTGCTGCCGATGGGCTGATTATTCTGCTGCTTGGCGAATTCGGCATCGCTGAAGTGGTCAGTCTGCAGGCCTCTTTCGGCCTGGCTGCCATTGGCTCAAAAGGTTTCGGCACCGGCGTTCGCCTGGCCGGGAGCATCGGCGAGACCTTGCGCATCGCCATTCAGGGCAGCCTGATCGTCGAACCGGATTCGCTGAAAATTCAGGGTGGCACCGGTATCTGGTGGGGCGAGAATCTTTTGACCGGAATCGGACTGGTCACCTGTGTCGGTGCGGCAGGTTTGAGCACCGAGCTTGACCTGACGCTGACTCCCGACTGCAGGGTTTCGGGTACCTGGATGGTGAGCAAAGACGCCATGGTGATCGGCGGCGGCATTGACTGGGACTATGGCGGCAGCGCGCCCTTGAGTGCGGGCGGATCGGCCGACTTCAGCGCAGAAGGACTGAGGTTCTCGACGACCAGGCTGGAGAGCGCGGCGCTGCATGGGATCCAACTGAAAAAGCTGACGGCGTTATTGCCGGCGGTCTCCGGGCAGCCGCTGCAGGCCACTGTCGAACTGGCCATCCCTGCAGCTTTAAGCAGCGCATTGACTGCAGAGGTTGATGCAGCGGCCAAGCAGGCCAAAGGAGAGCTGGAAAACGCCAGGCAGCTGACCATGCAGCAGCTCAACGAATTAAAAGGCTACGAGGTCAGCGTCGCAGGGGTGAGGCAGCTGCTTATCGCGATTTGCAACGGTGCGGTAAAAGCGATCCGGAAGTCGGTCGGCAGGTTGCCGAAGAAGAAAACCTACGGGAGCTGGCCGGTTAAAAAAACCGTAAAAGTTCGTTCCGAGGCCAACAAAGAGGTTGCCCCCTATATCCGGGCGATCAATGGGTTTGCGCAGACCTTTGCCAACAGCCCAGCAACCAGCCTTGCGACCGATGTGGTTGCGCTGGTCAACTGGGCGTTGCGCAACAAGACGCATAAGGTCAAGCGCTACGGCTTTACTGTCACCACCGTCACCGTTTTCAGCAGTGGGACGGTTTCCCGGCTGCAGACCATAAAAGCCAGGGTTCCCGGCTGGGTCGCCCATCTCCCGGCGCAGAATTCCGGGCTCACCCTCAGTGGCACGCAGATCGATTATGCGCGCGGCTCGGTGAATGCGGCTCTGCGGGACATCGCCGACTCGCTCGATAAAACCAGCAGCAACATTCCAACGCTGACCGGGCTTTCCCTGGAATCGGACCTGCGCCTGGTGCCAAGCTCGGATGTTAAGGTGCGGATGGAAGTGAGGAGGAATGACAAAACCAAAGTCTATGCAATTTTATTGAACTTTGATCAGCCTGCTGTTGCGGCGAAAGATCTGTTTAAACTGGTGGCCAAGGATTTAGGGACCGCGCTGTAGCAGGGCAAGGCTCCTGCCGCGTTTTGCAGTGATATCGATCCGGAAGTAATCCAATGAAAATAGTTGTTGCACCCAACGCGTTCCAATGCTCGTTAAGCTTGATATTGTCATTGGGTGATTTAGGTCCAATTTTGGAATTCTAGATCGTTATTTAAAGCTCTTAGGGTTGTTTGATATTCTTGCAGGTCGCATAGCAGATGTTATATTGTCAGATGATTATAAATGGATTTTGTTCTACCAAGTTTTTTTGGATGTCTTGGAGCTGAAGAAGAATGCGGCTGATAGGAGATTGACCGATGGACAGACAGCGCGCTCTTGACCTGCTGAGCCACAGCAAGCCAGAGCTGCAGGCCCGTTTTGGTGTGACCCGGCTGGCACTGTTTGGCTCCACCGCTCGAGATACAGCGACCAGCGGCAGCGATGTCGATGTGCTGGTGGCTTTCGACGGCCCGGCCACCTCCAAGCGCTATTTCGGCGTGCAGTTTTTCCTGGAGGATCTGCTTGGCTGCCCGGTTGATCTGGTGACCGAAAAGGCCCTGCGACCGGAGCTGCGCCCGTACATCGAACAGGAGCGGGTCAATGTCTGAGATTTATGCCTCACGCGAAGACGCGAAGGCGCGAAGAGATATCGAGGAAATCGCCGCGATAGTGATCGATGCGGCCTTTCAATTACATCGCGACCTGGGGCCGGGGTTGCTGGAATCGGTCTATGAGGCAGTCCTGTCCAAAATGCTGGAACAGCGTGGTCTGTGGACCGAGAGGCAGAAGCCGGTTCCCATTCATTATCAAGGTGTTTCACTCGACGAAGGATTTAGGCTGGATATGCTGGTCAATGGACAACTGATCGTTGAATTGAAGTCAGTCGAAAACATCCACCCTGTCCATCCCAAACAACTGCTGACCTACCTGCGTCTGATGAACCTGCCCCTCGGCCTGCTGTTCAACTTCGGCGCTCCACTGTTGAAAGACGGCCTCCAGCGTGTCGTCAACCAGCACACCAACTTCGCGTCTTCGCGCCTTCGCGTGCATCAACAGAATATGGCCCAGTCATGAAGCCCGGCAGCGTTAAAATCGTCGACCGTGTCTCCGCGGTGGAGGCGATCAAGCGATTAAATGAAGAGGATCTGCTCTTTCTCAACCGACTGATCGTCGAGAGGCTCAAGCTCATTTCCCAGGCCCGCGCAACTACGCTGATGACCGGTTTCACCAAGGGCGACCGCGTCGGCTTCCAGGCCCCGGACGGTCGCGCTATGGAAGGAATTGTGCTGCGTCTCAACAAGAAGACCGTCAGCATTGTCACCGACGACGGCCACCGGTGGAATGTCGCCCCCGGCCTGCTGCAGCTGATTCAATCCGCGGGTGATGTCCAATGGCCATGATCCGCCAACCCGAAAACTTTCCGGAGACGGTCAAAGAGGTGCGGCGGCAGCTGGCGATCTCACAGGAAGAACTGGCCCACGCCCTCGGCGTGAGTTTCGCCACAGTCAACCGCTGGGAGAACCGTAAGACAGTGCCGTCGAAGCTGGCGCAGCGACAGTTTGAGCTGTTTTGCGAGCAGAAAAAGAACCAGGGGGAATTGGTCTGATGAAAGAAAGGGTTTGTGCTCTGATCGTTGCCTCTTCATCCCCGGCAAGCCCAAATGCCGTTTGCAAAAATACCGCCTGACCGACAAGGGCCGGCAGTGGCTGGCGCAGAATGGCGATGGATAACCCCGGGGGGAAGACATGACACTGGACTACGCCACATTAGAGCTACTCCGCCAGAATCACCCGGCCTGGCGGTTACTGCGCGCCCAGCATGCGCCGCTGGTGGCCGGTTTTCTGCACCGGGTATTCATCCTGCCCAATGTCCGCAATCTGTCCCAGGCCGACCTGGCCGAGGCCCTGGAAGACGAGCTCTTCGCCTTGCGTGAGCGGCTGGGGGAGGAGTCCTTTCCCGGGACTGCGCATAGCTATCTCAACGACTGGGCTGAAAACGACAAAGGGTGGCTGCGAAAGTTCTATCCCCCAGGGACCGACGAACCGCACTTTGATCTGACTCCCACCACAGAGAAGGCTCTCGCATGGCTGGAAGGTCTGACTGAACGCACCTTTGTCGGCACCGAATCCCGCCTGCTGACGCTCTTCGATCTGCTGCGGCAGATGAGCGAGGGGAGCCAGACCGATCCGCAGGTAAGAATCGCCGAACTGCAGAAACGCCGCAGCGATATCGACAAGGAGATCACCCGCATTATGGAGGGTGATCTCCCCTTGCTGGACGAGACCGGTCTGAAAGACCGCTTTCAGCAATTTTTGCAATTGGCGCGCGAGCTGCTGACCGATTTTCGCGAGGTGGAGCATAATTTTCGCACCCTCGACCGGCGGGTGCGCGAGCGCATTGCTCTCTGGGAGGGAGCCAAGGGGGCGTTGCTCGAAGAGATCATGGGCGAGCGCGACGCCATCGCCGATTCAGATCAGGGTAAGAGCTTTCGCGCCTTCTGGGATTTCCTCATGTCCCAGTCCCGCCAGGAAGAATTGACCCGCCTGCTGGAACGGGTTTTATCCCTGCCGCCGATCCAGTCCATGCACCCCGAAACCCGTCTGCAGCGCGTGCACTACGACTGGCTCGAAGCAGGAGAACACACCCAACGCACAGTGGCCAGGCTTTCCGAGCAGCTGCGGCGGTTTCTCGACGATCAGGCCTGGCTGGAGAACCGCCGCATCATGGACATCTTGCACAGCATCGAAAACCACGCGCTGGCCATGCGCGAGGAGTTTCCAGCCGGGGCTTTCATGCCCCTGGCCGAGACCTCCGCAACGGTCGAACTGCCCCTGGAACGGCCCCTCTACCGGCCGCCGCTCAAGCCCCTCATTGCCGAAATGGCCTTGGATGAAGGGGATGCGGATGTGGATACGGCGGCTCTCTACGCGCAGGTGGTGGTTGACCGGGCCGAATTGACCCGCAATATTCGACAGGAGCTGCAGGGGCGCAGCCAGATCAGCCTTGCCGAGGTGGTGACACGCCATCCACTGCGCTTTGGCTTGGCCGAACTGGTTGCCTATCTGCAGCTGGCCGGTGAATGGCCAAAAACGGCCGTGGATGATGAGGTGCAGGAGCAGGTGAGCTGGCAGATGGAGACGGGTGCCATGCGCCAGGCGACCTTGCCGCGCATAATTTTGTTGAGGAACTGATGATGAATGTGGCCGATACCAACCCCAACCATTCAGCCAAGCCGACCCAGGAGCTCTCGTTGGTGTTGGTACCTCTGCTCAAGGGCGTGCTCTATCAGGAGGACAACCCGGGATTGTGGGGCTCGCTGCTGAACCTGCAAGCGAGCATTCGGGATTACGTCGCCGTTCTCGGTTTGGAGCTAATGCTCGACGAGGCGGAAGGCTATGCATTTTTGCGTTCCCGGCCGGATGACGATGGGGACGGTCAGTCGGCCATTCCACGCCTGATTGCCCGGCGGCAGCTCTCCTATCCGGTCAGTTTGCTGCTCGCGCTCTTGCGGAAGAAGCTGGCCGAGTTCGACGCTGGCGGCGGCGACACGCGCCTGATACTGTCCCGGGACGAGGTGGTGGAGTTGATCCGGATTTTCCTTCCGGCGGGCAGCAACGAGGTGAAACTCATCGATCAGGTCGATACCACCCTGAACAAAATAGCCGAGCTGGGTTTTATCCGTCGCTTGCGCGGGCAGGGGCAGATGATTGAAGTGCGGCGCATTATCAAGGCGTTTGTCGATGCGCAGTGGCTCGCCGACTTTGACGAACGGCTGACGGAGTATCGGCAGCAGCTTGCGCAATCGCCGGAGGAGACGGATGGCTGAAACATTGGAGCTGGAATTTATCGGCGATGACCGGCTGGCTGGATTTCGCCTGCAACGGCTCGAGGTCTTTAACTGGGGGACCTTTGACGGGCGGGTCTGGACCCTTCGTCTAGCTGGAAAAAACGGTCTTCTCACCGGGGATATCGGTTCCGGAAAATCGACCCTGGTGGACGCCGTCACCACCTTGCTGGTGCCGAGTCATCGTGTGGCCTACAATAAGGCGGCAGGGGCCGACAGCCGCGAACGTTCCCTCAGGTCCTATGTGCTTGGCTACTACAAATCGGAGCGACAGGACACCCTGGGCAGCGCCAGGCCGGTCCCCCTGCGCGATGTCAACAACTATTCAGTGATCCTCGGCGTTTTTCACAACGCAGGCTACAACAAGACCGTGACCCTGGCGCAGGTCTTTTGGATGAAAGACGCCAATACCCAACCGGCTCGCCTGTATGCGGCCTGTGAACGCGATCTCTCCATTGCGACCGATTTTTCCGGATTCGGTAGCGAGATCGTCGGCCTGCGCAAGCAGCTGCGGTCAGGCGGAGTCGACTTGTTCGACAGCTTTCCACCCTACGGATCCTGGTTCCGCCGTCGTTTCGGCATCGATAACGAGCAGGCGTTGGACCTTTTCCATCAGACCGTGTCCCTCAAGTCGGTCGGGAATCTGACCGACTTTGTGCGCAGCCACATGCTTGAGCCCTTCGATGTCGCGCCGCGGATCTCTGCCCTGATCGGTCACTTCGAGGATCTCAACCGAGCTCACGAGGCGGTTCTCAAGGCCAAACGTCAGGTCGAAATGCTGGAGCCTCTGGTGGCCGACTGCGAGCGACATCGGGAGTTGGCACAAACGACGGATAATCTGCGGGTGTGCCGCGATGCCCTGCGCCCCTGGTTCGCCACCCTGAAACTCGGTCTGCTGGAGAAACGTCTCTCCTCGCTGAATGATGAGTTGGCCCGGCACCGCGTCGCCATCGAGGGGCTGGAGGAGCGGCGTCGCGCCCAACAGGGACAGGAGCGTGAGCTTCGTCGCACCATCGCGGACAATGGTGGTGACCGTATCGAAAGTATCGGTCAGGACATCCTCCAGAAACAGGATGAACTGGAGCGTCGCAAGCAGAAAGCCTCCCGCTATGAGGAGCTGGTTTGCGCTTTGGGGCAACAGCCTGCTGCGACCGGGGAGGAATTTGTGCGGCAGCGGTCTGAAACCGCCCATTGGCGCGAAAAAACCGAAGATGCCGAAGTACGTACCCAGAACGATCTCAATGAGGCAGGCGTCTTATTCAAGCAGGGAAAGGACGAATACGATCTGCTGCAAACTGAAATCACCGGGTTGAAAGCCCGGGTCAGTAATATCGACGAAAAACAGGTCGCCATGCGGCGTGCGCTCTGTCAGGCCCTTAATCTTGCCGAAGAAGAGATGCCGTTTGCCGGTGAGTTGCTGCAGGTGCGCGAGGACGAGCGGGACTGGGAAGGTGCCATTGAACGGCTGCTCCACGGCTTCGGCTTGTCGCTGCTGGTTCCGGATTGTTATTACCCCAAGGTGGCGCAGTGGGTTGACCAGACCCACCTGCGCGGGCGGCTGGTTTATTTCCGGGTGAGGGAAGGGGGGCGCGGCGAGTTGCCGTCGTTCCAGCCTGATTCCCTGGTGCGCAAGCTGCAAGTCAAACCCGATTCGCCCTTTTACGAATGGCTCGAACGGGAGGTGGCTCACCGTTTTAATCTGTCCTGCTGCGAGAATCAGGACCAGTTCCGCCGCCAAACCCGGGCCATTACCAAGGCAGGACAGATTAAGGCGCCCGGGGAGCGCCATGAAAAGGATGACCGGCATCGGCTCGATGACCGCCGGCGCTATGTCCTCGGCTGGAGCAACGCCGAAAAAATCGCGGCCCTGGAAAAGGATGCCAGGCAGCAGGAAACGCACCTTGCCAACCTTGCCGGTCGCATCAGCACGCTGCAAAAGGAACAGACCGCCCTCAAGGAGCGCCTCTCGGTCCTCTCGAAGCTGGGCGAATACGCCGACTTTCGTGATCTCGACTGGAAGCCCGTGGCGGTTACCATCGCCAGGTTGGAGACAGAGAAACGTGAGCTTGAAGCGGCCTCTGATCTGCTCAAGACCCTGACGGTACAATTGACCGCCCTCGAAAGGGAGTTGCAAGAAACGGAGGGTCAGCTTGATGAGCGGAAGGATAAGCGCTCGAAAACCGAGCAAAAAATCAGTGCCGCGCAAGAGCTGCAGCAACAGGCGCAAGCTCTTTTAGCGGAAACAACAGAAAATATTATCCAGCGCTTTGACCTGCTGGAAGCGATGCGTGAGGATGCCCTTGGCGGTCAGTTGCTGACGGTCGAATCCTGCGACAATCGCGAGCGCGACATGCGTGACTGGCTGCAGGCTAAGATTGATGCCGAAGATGCGAAGATCAAGCGGCTGTCCGAAAAAATCATCAAGGCAATGACCGAATATACGAAAGAGTGGACGCTGGAAACCCGGGATGTGGATATCAATATTGCCGCCGGACCTGAGTTCAAGTCGATGCTTGATGGGCTTTTGGCCGATGATCTGCCTCGCTTTGAAGGACGGTTCAAGGAACTCCTGAACGAAAACACCATCCGCGAGGTGGCGAATTTTCAATCCCAGCTGGCCCGCGAACGGGAAACCATCAAGGAACGCATCGCCCAGATCAACGAATCCCTCACCCAGATCGATTATAACCCGGGCCGCTACATCAGTCTCGAGGCCCAGATGAATCTCGACGCCGACATCCGTGACTTCCAGACCGAACTGCGGACCTGTACCGAAGGAGCGCTTACCGGTTCGGAGGATACCCAGTATTCGGAGGCAAAATTCCTTCAGGTGAAGCGCATCATTGAGCGGTTCCGAGGCCGGGATGAACATGCGGATCTGGATCGGCGCTGGACGGCCAAGGTGACCGACGTGCGCAACTGGTTCGTGTTTGCCGCCAGTGAGAGATGGCGTGAAGACAACACCGAGCATGAACATTACGCGGATTCCGGCGGCAAATCGGGCGGACAGAAGGAGAAACTCGCCTACACCGTCCTCGCCGCCAGCCTGGCCTATCAATTTGGCCTGGAGTGGGGCGCGGTGCGTTCGCGTTCCTTCCGTTTCGTGGTTATCGATGAGGCGTTCGGCCGCGGGTCCGATGAATCGGCCCAATACGGTTTACAGTTGTTCGCGCAACTCAATCTGCAACTGCTGATCGTCACGCCGTTGCAGAAAATCCATATCATTGAGCCTTTTGTTGCCGGCGTCGGGTTTGTTTACAATGAAGATGGCCGCAACTCTGTCCTGCGCAACCTGAGCATTGAGGAATATCGGGCCGAGAAACAAAGGATGCAAGGATGAGGTGGACCACCCCGGCTGATCTCAAAAAGCAGGTGCAAAGGCTTTGGGATCGCGGTTTGCTGCTCGCCTCCATGGTTGCTGGTGAACCACTCTTCCCCCGGCGTCTGGCCCTCAAAGGCCCTGACTCCCGGGAACTGAGCGAACGATTTCCCGAGGTGCGGGACTGGATCGCCCGATTATCTTCAGCCGCAGGTCCCTATCGCATCGAATGGCGCAGCGTCAACCACCGAGTTCTCGGAGTCAATGACATTCCAGCGGCAATCTGGGTCGACTCGCTGGAAGACGCTCTGGGATTTCTCGGCAAGCACCGGGCCGCGAATCAGTTTGCTGCGCTGGTTGAACTGACCAGAGACAAACAGCCTGCCTTGATCCCCTGGCTGAAAAAGCGGCCGCTGCGAGCCTTGGAATTGGCCGCAGACTGGCCGCGATTATTAGAAATTGTCACCTGGCTGCTTGAGCATCCTCGTCCCGCGATTTACCTGCGCCAGATCGACCTGCCGGGTGTCCATACCAAGTTGCTTGAAAGGCATCGAGGCGTATTGGCGGAGCTGCTCGATCTTGTGTTGCCGGAGGATTCTATTGATGAGACATACACGGGCATTGGTGGCTTCTGCCGTCGCTATGGTTTTCTCGATAAGCCTTCGCGAGTCCGTTTTCGGGTGTTGGACCCGCATGTCCGGCTGCTGCCGGTTGTTGCCGATCAGGATATCGCCCTGACCCAGGCCGCTTTCGCCGTTCTCGATCCGCCAGTAGCGAGGATCTTCATCACCGAAAACGAGATCAATTTTCTGGCGTTTCCGGAGGTTCCTGATGCGATCGTGATTTTCGGGGCGGGATACGGCTTTGAAAATCTTGCTGCCGCCCCTTGGTTGCACCAGAAGGATATTTACTATTGGGGGGATATCGACACCCACGGCTTTGCGATTCTCAATCAATTGCGCGGTTATTTCCCCCACGCTGCATCTCTTCTCATGGATCAGCAGACCCTCATGGCCCATAGATCCCTCTGGGGCGTTGAATCACAGCCTGAAACCGGGATGCTTGCCCGGTTGAACGCAGAGGAAGCGATCCTTTATGATCAACTGCGCCAGAACCACTGGGGAGAACGGGTACGCCTGGAGCAGGAGAGGATAAGGTATGATTTGTTGCTTGATGTGCTGCGCGGGTTGAGGTGAAACAACGCGAGGTTCCTGGGAGGAAAAGTATGAAGCATTTGTCGTGTGCTGTATCTGGCCAACGATTCGGCCTTTCTGGCCACAAAATCTGCGTGAGGCGTACCCGTGAGCGAATATCAGTATCTTGAATTTCTTGCCGTTGACCGCCCCTTGACAGCTCGGGAGATGGACCGTCTGCGGAGTATTTCAACCCGGGCGCAAATCACCCCGGTCAGTTTCATCAACGAATACAGCTGGGGCGGACTGAAGGCTGATCCTCGCGATTTCATGCGGCGGTTTTTCGATGCCCATGTGTTTATCGCCAACTGGGGGGATGCCATCTTCATGGTGCGTCTGCCCAAGGAGGCCATCGACCAAAAGACGCTCAAGGCCTTTTGTGCCAGCCCGCATCTGGAATTTGAAAAGTTGCCGGAGCACTGGCTGTTGACCTGGTCCCTCGGGGATACGGAGGATTACGACCGCTTCGGCTATGTTGATGAAGGGCCCGGCTTGATGACCATTCTTGCTCCTGTGCGGGAAGAGCTGCTGCGGGGCGATCTGCGCAGCCTGTATATCGGCTGGTTGCGTGCCGTGACAACGGAGGAAACCGACCCGGATGACCTGGAGCCCTTAGCGTTACAAGGGTTGAACAACCTGACAGCTGCGCAGCATGCGCTGGCGGAATTTCTCGAAGTCGACATCGACCTGCTGGCCGGGGTGGGCAGCTCGACTCAAACGAATCTAACAGACGCAGCGGATGACACGGCACTCGATGCCTGGCTCGACAAACTTCCGAAGACCGAAGTCATGGGTTATCTTCGGCAGATGCTGGACGGGCAGGGTGCCAGCGCCGAACGGGCGTTGAAACGACGGCATGCCGCCTGGCGGGAGCAGTCTGCGCCGACCAAAGGAGTGCGCCGCTCCGTCGCGGAATTGTGGCAGCTGGCCGAGCAGGCCAAGGCCCTGCGGCTGATCGAGGAAGCCAAGGCCCGCCGCCAGGCCGAGGCAGAGCGCAAGAGGCAGCGGGATAGCTGGCTCGCCAAGCTGGCGGCCGATTTCCCCCGGGCCTGGAAATCGGCCCATGACGACGCCAATAAGGGCCACGGGCATGCTTACGACGCAGCATTCCGCCAACTGGTCGATCTGCGCGACGCCTACAGCCAGCATGCCACATTGGCAGCGTTCCAAAAGGAGTTTCAGAAGTTCATGGCCGAACACTCACGCCGCCGAGCCCTCGTGCAACGTATGGTCAAAGCGGGATTATGGCGAGACAAATGAGCGTCGACAGGAACAGTGAAGCAGAGAGTTTTCGCGCCTGGGCACCGGATTTCGACAGATGGCCGAGGAGTTGGATGGGCGTTGCGGAAGATCTCGCCTACGGTGGGAAGCTGTTGCCCTGGTTTGCCGGTTTTCTACAGGCGCTTTATGCCGAGGGGCTGTCCCGAAAGACCTTCGCGCAGTATCGTGACCACCTCTGGTTGCTTGGCGGCACTATCATCCGAGAGGTTTCCCTGTACGATGAGTATCAAACCGATCCGCTGGAGAAGCTGCGCGAATCGGTCGCTGGTGACGGTATTCTGCCCGATCATTACGACCAGATGACCCAGGCTGAACTGAAAGCCTTCGAACGCATGTGCCGTCGATTGGAAAAATTTCTAACCGAATCGGCATAACCTGTCGCTGTTCGTAATCGGCTACGGGTTCCGGGGACCGGGACCTATCAACCGCATCGAAGGCGCGGTGTTGCTGGCTTGTTA
This sequence comes from uncultured Desulfuromonadales bacterium, assembly GCA_947259715.1. GTDB lineage: Bacteria > Desulfobacterota > Desulfuromonadia > Desulfuromonadales > Geopsychrobacteraceae > Malonomonas. Next base: position 449 of record CAMYNR010000075.1, on the reverse strand, counting down.
CGTAGGTTACACGGCCTACTTGATCAGCACGGTGTTCGGCCAGTCCGCATAAGGGGCCATCATCGCCGCCGAAACCCATTATGACAAAGGAAATACTTTGAACGATTTTCAACTCTTCATCGATCTCCATCGGCCTGCGGAACGGCAAGGACCAGGCGGGGACGCTGAAACAAAACGGGCGTTGGAACTGGCCGGACTCGACCGGTCGCGTCGGTTGAAAATCGGCGAGTTCGGCTGCGGCACCGGCGCATCGACCATTGTCCTTGCTAAAGAGCTGGAGGCGACATCACCGCCGTGGACTTCCTTCCGGAGTTTCTCGACGAGCTTCAATCCAGAGCGAAGAACCATGGCGTGGCGGACAGGATCACCACACTGAACTGCTCCATAGAGGCCCTGTGGCCTCAAGGGTTTCAGTGCCCGAAGTGCAAAGCGCAACAGCAGACTTCATA
>CAMYNR010000074.1 GCA_947259715.1 uncultured Desulfuromonadales bacterium | reverse complement strand
ACCCGCAGCTGGCTGGCCGGACTCCCCGATCTGGATCATGCCCAGCCGGAAGTGGCTGATTATTTTATCCAGAATATTCTCGATTGGATCGAGCAGACCGGCATCGATGCGATCCGCATGGATACCGTCAAGCATGTTGCTGATACCTTCTGGTATCTGTTTAAAGCGCAGATAAAAACCAGCAACCCGCAGGTGACGCTGCTCGGCGAAGTTTTGAACTACGATCCCGATTACGTCGGCCGCTATCAGCAGCAGCACGACTTTGACAGCCTGTTCGATTTTCCGCTCTGTGGTCAGTTGAAGGGTTGTTTAATCTGGGATCAGCCGATGACGCGGCTGGCGCGGCCGCGGCTGCATGCTGAGGAAGCCAAGGGGATTCTCGATCGGGACCGGCCATACAACAATGCAAATCGTCTGGTCACCCTGCTTGATAACCATGACCTCGAACGACGCATCTGCAGTGAAATTCTCGACCGGGTGGCGGGCGACCGCAATCAGGCGCTGCAGCTCCTGAAGCTTTGTCTCAGTTTTCTCTTGACCACCCGCGGGATTCCGCAGCTCTACTACGGCACCGAAATCGGCCTGGAAGGCTGGGGAGATCCCGATACCCGCCGCGATATGCCCTGGGAGCTGATCGGTGCCGACCACCAGCCGAAGGAAAACGAAGATTTCGCCAAGCAGGTTTATCGCCATCTTCAGCAATTGATCGCTCTGCGTAAGGCCAACCCGGCGCTGCGCTACGGGACCCTTTACACTCTGTATGCCGATCAGTTTCTTTATGCTTATTTGCGAGAGTATCGAGGCGCACTGGTCCTGGTGGCGATCAACAACGGCCAGGCACCGATGCCGAACGCCATCGACCTGCTGATCGCTGCCAACGGCAATTTGCCACCGCGGGTTAAAAATATGTTTCAGGATGGCGTGCTGCTGAAGAGCCAGTTTGAGGATTGTCCCGATCTGCCAGTGTCAGCAGGCCGATTGCGGCTGACACTGGCAGGAAAAACTGCAGGCATCTACTGCCTGTAGGTGGGAAAGGACTAGTGTCCCGTATGGTTAATCCTGTCTTCTAATTCTGGCCCTTTTGGCCGCTGCCTGCGTTGTGCCTCCTTGGCTTAACTCTGGCTAGGTCTGCGTCGGCGCGCCTTGACAGCGACCAAAATGCCTCAGAATTCATTGACACGACTAACCATACGGGACACTAGCGCATCACCTTGCCGACGATATCCAGAATGTCGTCCAGCGAATTGCCATCGCCGTCCAGATCAAGCATCGAGGCCAGACCCGGCTCCGCCTGTCTCCTGCTTCTGCCACCACCCAGCAAGCTGCCCAGCAGACCGCCCAGGCCGCCGCCGCGTCTGGAGGGTTGCGTTGCGGTTCCGCCGCCGCGTTGCTTGGCCATATAGCCGGTCACCAGCATGGCCAACATCGGCAGCATCTTTTTCAGCAGGGACGGATCCAGTCCTGACTGTGACGCCGCATTCTGCGCCACAGCACGGCTGACGTCTTTGGAGCCAAAAATCTGCCCGAGAACATCGTTACCGTGGTTTACGTTGGTTGGCTGCGGCGCCAGGACCTCATCGAGCAGGTTACCCCCGCCGAGTTGCTCAAGCATGCCGCCAAGCCCTTCGAGGCCAGCCGGCTGCGCCTGGGCCTGCTTTTTAAAGCCGCCGAGGATAGCCGGGGCAAGGGCTTCCGCACCGTTTGCTGCCTGACTTTCACTGACGCCGAGCTCTTGCGCCATCGATTGAAGGCCGCCCATCTGGGCGAGGATATCAGTAATCTGCATGCCTGACTCCTTGAGTTGATTAAGTGTTTCTGCTGCTCAGTCGAGAAGCTCCTGCGGGACATTGCCGCCGTTGGCAGCGATCCGGGCGAGCACGGTTTTGTGCAGCCAAACGTTCATCTTGGCCGAATCCCCCATGAATTCTGCCGGGCAGTTCAGCTCCGCAGCCAGTTCTTTGCGCGCTGCATAGCTGCTATCGATATCGAGAAGCTTCAGCAGATCGACAATTGAGGTTCGCCAGTTGAGCTTCTGTGGATTTGCCGCAGCGCGCTGTTCGAGTTGGGCAACGACATCGACCTGGGAGATCGGCGTCGGTGCAGGGGGCGGAGTTACGCCAGGGCTGTCAGTTGCGGTATTGGGTTGAGAGGCTGCATCCGCGCTGCCGATACCGAGTTTTTCAAGAATGTTACTGAAAAATCCCATGTTCTTCTCCTTGCCTGGTTGGCGTGCTGGCAATCACCAGGCAGATCACTGCCCGCGATGGGCCGGTATTTTTGGCAATCTGCCGTTAAGGAAACCTTGCTGATGCAGTTACCAAAGAACGAGACTGCGTTCAGTAAGTACTCAGGAATCACTATCGAGTTTATCCCGGTTTTTTTTCTTGTCAAACCAACCTGGGCGCTTGGAAATCAGTAAGTTTTTGGAAATACCCGGGAAAGAATTGAGCCGGGCGGGCGATTGGTTAATGAGTAAGTCTTCTGAAAAAGTGGCTACTTGATGATGATCTCCTCATCATTCTTCTTGTCGCGCCGGAACAGATCGGGGAGTTCGAAGCCAAAATATTTCAGGCACATCAACAGGATGGTGACCGCGGCGGCCTCATCCAGGTTGCCGATCAGGGGGATGCTGTCGGGAATGATCTCAAAAATGCCCGCAGTGGGATTTAGCAGGTAGAGCAGGGAAAGCAGTCCAAGAAAGATTATGCCGATTTTTTTCATTCTGTCACCTTTTCGTCCAGTGGGACGTTCATCAGGAATCAGGCCGTTCATCGAAGGCCAAGCCCATCTCTTTCGCCCGACGTTTCCAGAGTTGCCGGGCCAGTTGCTGCATATCCTCGGTCTGATCCTCTTCGTCAACAATTTCCAGGCCGAGGAGCGTTTCCAGTAGATCCTCCAGGGTCAGCAGGCCCTTGACGCCGCCGTATTCATCGACCACCAGCATGATGTGGGCGCGTAGCCGCATAAACTCGTCAAATGCCTGAGACAGCGACATCTCTGCCAGCAGGGCCGGCAGGGGGCGACTGTAGGTTTTCAAGCGCCGTTCACCATTACCGCGCGCCTGGGCAAGGAGCAGGTCGCTGCGCAGGACGAAGCCGCTGACCTGGTCCTGGTTTTCCGCATAGATCGGAATCCGGGAAAAGCGTTTCTGACCATGTTGGCGGAAAAAATCGGCAACGGTCAAATCCTCCGGCAATGAAAAGACCACCGTCCGTGGGGTCATAGCCGTGGCTATCGGAGTCTTGCGCAAGCGCAGCAGATTTTTCAGAATGGTCGATTCCAGCTGCTTCAGCTGCCCTTCCTTGACACTGACTTCTGCCATGGCAACGAACTCCTGGCGGCTGAAACCGGTCAGGGTCGGTCCATGGGTCATCCCGCGAGTCAGCAGTTCCGAGAGTTTGACAAAGGGATAAAGAACCCAGACCAGCCCTTTCAGCAAAGTGGCGGTGATCGGCGCAAGCTGTCGCCAGTAGTGAGCACCGAGGGTTTTCGGGATGATTTCTGAAAAGATCAGAATCAGCAGGGTCAATATGGCCGAGGCGATGCCGACGTAGGCACTGCCGAAAACGTTCACTGCCTGGGCTCCAGCTCCTGCCGCACCGACGGTGTGGGCAATGGTATTCAGTGTCAAAATGGCTGCCAGCGGCTTGTTGATATCCACCTTCAACCCCAGTTCAGGTTGACCGACCAGGAACAGGCT
>CAMYNR010000073.1 GCA_947259715.1 uncultured Desulfuromonadales bacterium | reverse complement strand
GGAACGAGCTAATATTCGCAACAAATACCTCTCTATAAAATACGAACATACAGAAGCGGCTGTCATCTTAAAATGGGTGTTGATTATTGGCAGTGTGGCCTCAGGTATCGTCTTGCTGTTTGTCTTCTGGAACAGGAGCTTGAAAAAGAAGGTTGCTGACCGCACGGCCGAGGTCGTTGAGAGGGAGGCACGGTTCCGGGCCACGTTCGAGCAGGCGGCGGTTGGGATTGCCCATGTGGCGACCGACGGTAGCTTCATCCGACTCAATCAAAGGTTCTGCGACATCGTCGGCTACAGTCATGACGAAATGCTGGCACATACTTTTCAGAAAATTACCCACCCCGACGATCTTAACAAGGATTTAGACGCCGTGCAGCAGCTGCTGGATGGCAAAACTAGTAGCTATTCGATGGAAAAGAGGTATATCCGCAAGGACTCTGGAATTATATGGGTAAATCTGACGGTTGCGCTTGTTAGCAATAATAATGGGGATGCCAGCTGGTTTGTGTCTGTGGTCGAAGATATATCCGAACGCAAACAGGTAGAAGAGGCGCTCAGGGAGAGCGAGGTAAGCTTCCGGGCGTTGATGGAGCAGTCACCGGTGTCTATTCAAATTCACAGTCTCGACGGCACACTGGTCGTCACCAATAAGGCTTACGCCAGGCTGTACGGACTCAATGAGGACGCCCTGGCGGGACTCCATGAAAAGTACAATGTTCTGCACGATGAGCAGGCCCGTTCATTAGGCTTGATGCCATTCATTGAAAAGGCCTTTGCGGGAGAAGATGTTTTTTTCCCGCGTTATGAATATGATGGCACCGATACCCTGAAGACCCCTGATTTCAATAATCCGGTATCGAGGAAATGCTGGATACAAACGCGTGGCTTTTCGCTCCAAGATGAACAGGGCAGAATCAAAAGAGTGATCTTTATGAGCGAAGATTTCACCGAACGCAGACAGACGGAAGAGGCTGTGCGGGAGAGTGAGGAGCGGTTTCGTCATCTGTTTGAACAGTCGCCCTTATCGATTCAGATTTTCAATCCTGATGGCCGGATAAATCAGGTCAATTCAGCCTTTATGAAGCTCTGGGGGGTTGCCGAAGAGACGCTGCCGGAGGTGCTTGAAAAGTATAATATTTTAGAAGATGAAGAGGTCAATGAACTTGGTATTATGCCGCTGATAGAAAAGGCTTTCAACGGCGAGAACGTTACTTTGCCAATCATTGAATATGATGCCCCCGTCACGATGGAAAATCTTGGCATTATCAGTCCTAAAACGCAAAAACGCTGGATTCAGGCCTTCTTGTATCCGGTTAAAAACAACACTGGTGAGGTTGTCAGCGTTGTTGATATAGAGGAGGATATCTCGGAAAGAAAGTTGGCTGAGAAAAAGGTTGCGGACTACCAAAAACGCTTAAAGTCCCTTGCTTCCCAATTGGTCCTGGTTGAGGAACAGGAGCGCCGTCGGGTCGCTGCCGACCTGCACGACAACGTTGGCCAGACTCTGGCTATCCTGAGGTTGCAGCTCGTCGAGGCGATCAGGATGACAGCGGATGCAGATTTTAAAAATAAACTGGATGACATTTCCCAAGCTTTGCTTAAAACCAGCAAGGAAACGCGGCAATTGGTTTTCGCGCTCAGTTCTCCAGCAATGAACGAAATTGGCCTCGGAGCTGCAATCTCAGAATGGGCCCAAGAGATGCTGAAAAATAATCCTACGGTCGTTTTTGAATTGGTTGAAGATAAGATTGGCTGTGTCATTGATAACGACCTGCGGGCCATCCTGTTCCGCAATGTGCGCGAGCTTCTGACCAATACCTTCAAGCATGCCAGGGCCAGCAAGGTGAAAGTGCAGTTAGAAACGGTCGCTGGTGAGTTGCGGATTACCGTTCAGGACAACGGCGTTGGTTTTAATCCGGACCGGGTTATGGGTAATGTCAAATCTGATGGCGGTTTCGGCCTCTTCAGTATCGAGGAGCGGATGACCGATCTCGGTGGTAAGCTACAGATTAGATCCGCACCCCATCAAGGGTGCACGATGATTATGTCAGTGCCTTTTGGCACAACGACCGGGAGTCTTTCATGACCAGAAAATCGACTTTGCTACTGGTTGACGATCATCTGCTGATGCGCAAAGGTTTGCGCGTACTTCTCGAACAGGAAGCGGACTTCACAGTGATTGGTGAAGCCGGGAACGGGCAGGAAGCTATTGAGCAGGTCAGGCAGCTCAAGCCTGATATTGTGGTCATGGACATTAATATGCCAGATCTCAACGGCATCGATGCGACTCGGCAGATTCTCTCCGAATCGCCGGATTGCAAAGTGCTGGCGTTGTCGATGCACTCTGGTAAACAGTTTGTCGAGGAGATGCTTTCCGCTGGTGCAGCCGGCTACCTGCTTAAGGAAAGTGCCCCGGAGGAGCTGGTCGCAGCGCTTAACGCGTTCCAGGCGGGCAAAGGTTATCTCAGTGCCGATATCACTGAAATTGTCTTGTCAAAGTTCCGGAATGAGTCGCCTGATAAGAAATCAAATGGAAATAAGAATTTGATTAAACAGATTAGCTCCAAGCTGATCCTTCCCAGTCTGCCCGCCAAGCTTGTCCACCGCGAGGCATTGATCAGTCAGCTGAATAAGGGGGTAGAAAAAAAGCTAACTCTGGTGACGGCACCGGCCGGATATGGCAAGAGTACCCTGGTCAGCGATTGGTTGAGACAATGTAACCATCCCTACAGCTGGCTGTCGGTTGCCCAAGAGGATAATGACCTGGACCAGTTTCTAACCTGTCTGCTCGCTGCTGTCCGTAAACTTTTCCCCAACGCCGGTGAGCATTTACAGCCGCACCTTGAGGTCGCAAATCTGCCGCCGGTCTCGATTCTGGCCGGTGCCTTGCTCGCGGATCTCGAAAAAATTTCGTCCCCCTTTGTCCTTGCCGTAGATAATCTGCACCTGACCAGAGAAAAAGCGATTCATGATCTGCTCAGTCAGGTGCTACTGTCGCCGATCAGAGTTATGCATCTGGTGCTGATCGATCGCAAGAATCCTTTCTTGCCGTTGTCGACGTTACGTGCCAACAATGATTTAAATGAAATTCGAATGAAAGACCTGCGGTTCTCACCCCAGGAAATCACGACCTTCCTTGAGCAGGCTCTGGGGCAAAGTGTAGCTCCCGAAACGACTGCATCCTGGACAGAGCGAACCGAAGGCTGGGTGACGGGTCTGCAGCTTGCAATCCATACTCTCGAGGGTTCTGATACGCAAGAGTCAACCACGTACAAAGACCCAGCTGGTGTCAATTGGCGCAACCTTTTGACCAACCGGGAATACGAAATTCTGCTGCTGCTGCATGAACGCCTGCGCGACAAAGAGATTGCCGACCGGCTCTGCGTCTCCACGGAAACTGTCAAATCTCACCTGAAGAATATCTACGGTAAACTTTATGCGAGCGACCGGCGTGATGCCATTGTCAAGGCTGCGGAGCTCGGATTTATCCCGCAAGAGTAACATCCATACCGACTTCCAAGTCATCTGGAATCATCACTCATTTATCCCCCCTCATGGGTGATGGAAAACAGATTCCCACCCATCAAACTGAACCCAAAGAGTAAGCAGAGTTGTCTTGCCGAGCGGGAGGACGCTATGAAAAACCTTCGCTATCACTTAATGGTCAATATTTTTCCCGTCATTCTGTTGCTGAGCCTCATGGCTGCGGGGATGGTCGGGGT
>CAMYNR010000072.1 GCA_947259715.1 uncultured Desulfuromonadales bacterium | reverse complement strand
CTCAAGCTCGAATATGTGGTGGCTACTATCGATGTCAAAGAACAGAAGTTGAAGCTCTATCTGGGTAAAACCCAGGTCGATGAATTGGATTACAAAGTTAGATAATAATGTCGTTGAGTCCACGATGTCCTGGCACTAAAAAGTGTCTACGATGTCGTGGCACTCAACACATAGTGTTTCAGTCACGAAGGAATCAGACTGCTTCCTTTATGACAAACAGCAGGTCTCCTTTGTTGACCGCCTGTCCGGGGCTGGGAATGATCCGAACGATTTCATATTCTTTTTCCGGGTCGTAGAAGCTGGCTCCCGGGCTGCAGCTTTTCAGCGAAACAGGGGAGAACAGCTTCATCGCCTCGAGCAAGGCGATGGTATCTTTGCTGCCGATCCTGCTGCCGACCGGGGCAAAGGGCGGTTCGCTGGGGGAGGAGGCATCATAGAAAACACCGGTTGAGGGGGAGATCACCTTGAGTTCGGTGCTGCCTTCAATCTCCACAACGGAGCGGTCAAAGGCTACCTCGGCAGAGCCGGAGGCCGCGTCGCCCTCGGTGATCATCTCCTGAACGTCAATCCGCTCCAGCAGGCCGTTGAGGTACTGAGTATTGTAGTTTCCGTTGCGGAAGGTTTTATCTTTCAGAACCCGCTTCAGCAGGGGGATATTGGTGTGCACGCCGTTGATCACTGTATTTTCCAGTGCCGCGAGCAGCTTTCCTATGGTGTCTTCCCGGTTTTCCCCGGTGACAATTAGCTGGGCTATCAGTGAGTCGTAGTAAGGGGTGATTGGCTTGCCTGCTTCGACCATCTTAATGACGGTTATATGGTCACCGCTGGGGATACTGAAGGCGGTGACGTCACCGGGAGTCGGAATGAATTTGATCTGCGAGCCATCAACCGCAGTGCGCTCGGCGGTAATCCGTGCTTCGATGGCATAGCCCTGGGGATTGCTGACCAGCTTGTCGATCGATTCGCCGCCGGCAATCTTAAACTGGTTGGCCACAATGTCAACGCCGGAAACTTTTTCCGTGACCGGGTGTTCGACCTGCAGACGGGTGTTCATCTCCATAAAGTAGATTGCGGTATCATCGAGATCAAAAATGAATTCGACTGTGCCGGCACCGATGTAGTCACATTGGTTGGAGATGTGCTCTGCAAAATTATAGACATCCTGCTCAAGCTTTTCCGGCAGCATGGTCGAACCCGACTCTTCAAAGATCTTCTGGTTGTTGCGCTGCACCGAACAATCACGCAGGCCAAGAATTTTACAATTCCCATGGCTATCTCGCAGGACCTGGACTTCTATATGGCGCAGGTTGGTGATGTATTTTTCCAGGTAGATGTCCCCTGAGCCAAAAGCAGCGCGAGCCTCAGAGGAGAGGGTAAAGAAAATTTCGCGGAATGCCTCGGGTTTTTCCACCACCTGGATCCCTTTACCGCCGCCGCCATGTACTGCCTTGAGCAGCACCGGATAGCCGATCGTCTCGGCGACCTTCATGCCGGTCTCAACGGTATCGATAATGCCATGACTTCTGTCGATGGCGTTGGTCTTATTGCCCATCAGCTCCATACTTGAAGACCAGGGACCGACGAAGTTGATGCCACGATTCCGGCAGAGACGGGCAAAGTCGGCATTTTCCGATAGGAATCCGATGCCGGGATGAAGTGAATCAACCTTCTCCTGTTCAGCGATCCGCAACACCGACCGGGCATTAAGGTAAGATTCGTCCGGGGTATTGCCGCCGATGCAGATCAAGCTATCCCGTTCGGTGAGCTGGCCGGCCACGGCAGAATCCATATCGGCATCCGATTGGACCAGCACGACTTCAATCCCTTCCTGCTGGGCAATCTGAATCAGTTTGGCGGCGGTGCAGCCGCGAGCGTGGATCAGGGTGCGCTTGACCGGCCGCAGCAGGGCGCGCTCATCAACCAGGGTCTGGGCGTCGCTGGTGGTTGCCGCAGCATCAGGCAGATAGAGGCCTTTGAACACCCGGCGGCAGACATCCATGACACTTTCTGCCGGGGCCGGAATGGCCGGATCGATGGCGCGTAGCTGCTCATCGAGCTCTTTATTGAAGGGGTGTTTGACCAGCCCCTGCATCGCCCCGGGGGTGCTGAGCAGGTAATTGGAGAGGGTCGCTGTCGAGGGCAGGTAGGACGGCACGACGATCTGTCCGGCGAAGGGCATGTTGCAGCCGGAGAAATAATAGGTCTGCACCAGCGGGTGGGTGACGAAGGAGGCCTGGGCGCCGCCGGTGCAGTCTCCGAAGCCAAAACAGATGATCGGCAACTCGTTGTCGCGCACAAAACGGGTGATCCGGTCGTTGACGATCGCCATGGAAAACAGCGAACCGGCACCTTCTTTGGTCTGCATGCCGCCGGAAGAGACGAAGGCGACCACCGGCAGCTTACGCCGGGCGCACTGCAGCAGCAGCCTCTTTTTTTAGTTTCGCCAGGCCGGTGATCACCCCGCACGGCTTCACCTCATTGTCCAGGGCCTTTTCGATCGAGAGGCGGAAGCCTGGGAAGTTAACCGGATCGGCAGTCATCAGGTCGCTGTCGAGTTCGCGGAAATCGGTGAAAAACTCAGCGATAATCGCCTCAAAACGGCACTTTTTAGAGCGCTTGTCCTGCAGCAGGACGTCCTGAATCAACAGGTCGTTGTAGGCGGTCGCCAAGCGGTTCCAGAAATCCTTCATGCCGATATCGCGCAACTTGATGCGGCCATCGTATTTGCGGCCTTCGCGTTCGGCTTCGCAGTATTCCGGCAGAAGCTTTTCGAAGAGGAAGGTGACAATCGCAAACAGCGGCTCTGAGATCCGCGGATACTGGATCTTCTTCCATTCCTGAACCGGGCGGATAAAGTCTTTCATCTTCGGATGTTGCAGGAGGGTGTTGAGCCAGTCGTAAAAGTGGTCTTCGAGACTGGCGCTATCGACCGCCTCCTCGCCGAGCATGTTTTGGAGTTTGGTCGTTGCCGCCTGGATAGAAGATTCCAGCAGGGCCTGAAAGGATTTTTGCGAGAAGGTATTGGTGTCTTTGGCTTCGCCGGCGATGGCGCGCAGATCGGTGATGATCTGATCGTAGACCAGATCGAAAACGATAAAGTTCTGGCACTCCTGGATCATCCCTTCGCGAAAATCGGGCAGGGTGATGACATCGAGGACGGTCATCTCGGCCGGGTCGGCAGGCTGGGTACTGGCCGGGGTTGAATCGAGATATTTGATCAGCGCGATAAAGTTGTTCTGGCTGCCTGCCTTCCAGAGATTATGCAGGTGAAAACCGTAGGTCAGGTAGGTGGTGCGCTGGGCTTTGGTGAAGTTTTCCTGGGGATCTCCCAGGACCAGTTTTGACAACCGACCCCGCTCCTCGCCGGCGTTTTCCTTGCGGTCGAGATAGGTCTTATAGCTCTTCAGAAGCAGGTCATCGTAGCGGATAATCAGGGGGTTTTCTTTCCAGCTGGCAAACTGGCTGGCCAGTTCCTCCTGAACCCGCTTGGAAAGATCCCCCTTGGGGCGAACCAGGTTGGTCGAACGGCTGAAATTGGCCGACGAGGTTGACTGTATGCGCCCGCGCAGGCTGAGATAGCGCAAGTAGCGGTAGGTGATGCCGAAAACGCTGAAATATTCGGTCGGATTGTGGGTCAGGGAAAGCGCTGAAAGGCTGTTCAGGGTTTTGAGTTTCTCTGAAGGATTCAGATAGCGATTCAGGCTGGCCTGATAATGCTCGATGATCCCATCGGTCTCGTTGACGAAGCTGACGGCCCGATTTTCGATGGCGATCACCGCGGAAATGATCGCCTTACGCAGGTTTTCCAGCTGGGGACCTTTTTCGCCTGGCACATAGTCGATAATGCCATCGACGAAGCCCTGCTGGTACAGCTCATAGGCGCTGACGCCGACATATTTGGCGCACTCCTGCCAGCTGAGGTCGAAGCTGCGAGCGATGGCTGCCAACCCTTTGGGCTGGATGGTGTTAAAGACACCGTCGCGCACCGAAAGGATGACGTTGGTGGTCGCCAGCGGGATTGCTCCGCCCGAATAGCCGTTGCCGAGAATAATTCCCACCGATGGAACATTCAGATTCGCCATCTCGGCAATAAAATGCGATATCGAATGCGCCTGATTGTCAGCGTTGGCCAGCTCGCCGGCATCGGCGCCCGGGGTATCGATGAAGGTGATGACCGGCACCGCATAGCGTTCATATTTACGCACGACTTCAATCGCTTTGCGATGATGCTCTGGCCCCCACACCCCATTATTGGTGTTGCGTTCCTGTCCGAGCAGGCAGAGTCGGCGTTGGCGGCCATTAAAATCGAACTCAGCCTCGACGCAGTGCAGCGGGCCCAAAGAGGTCTCATCGACAATTTTAAGTTTGAGCTGTTTGAGGATGGCTTTGAAACCACTGCGGTTTTTCTGTTCGGAAGGCTCGACAGTTTCACGGATATAGGTGTCGACATCCAGGCCCTTGAGCCGTTTGGTGGTCTCCTCGATGGTCTGATGATCGACGAGTCCTTCCAGGGCAATTTGTACTTCCTGCCTCTGCCGGTCGCGGTTCGATCGACTGACTCCTTTGGTCAATGAAAAGTCGGAGGCGAGGTGTTCGGCGAGTTCGAAAAAACGATCAATTGTTGGTGCTTTTGACATGAGGGGTTCCTCTCCTGATGCTAAGGGCGGAGATCTTCGCACCCAATTTAAATTTTCAGTATAACTAAAAACAGTTTGCGGAGCTGGCAGACCAGGGATGTGCGCTACCTGAATACCTGGGTAGCAATCTTTGCTCATCATATTAAAGTAAGTAACATAACAAATTCAGGATTTTTTTTACAATTTTTTCGTGACTCTAAAAACGTTTGTCCGGCGCAAATGCTTTTGCACCGGACAAACGTTTTCTCTTGATTTTTTCTTTTACTAAAAAAATCTGTCTTCAGTTCGCCTTGGCAGGCTCTTTTCTCTCGTCCGCCGGCGTCTCAGTTTATTTATCACTTCCTGATTCAGCCGCCAAATGCCTTCTGGATATCTGTCATAGAAGAATGGGTTGTGGTCGATTTTGGCTCCATCGCCAGTTCGGTCTTGATTTCAGGGGCAACCATGGCTGGTTCGAGAGACATCACCACATAACCGCCGACCGCTCCGGCACCGAAGCCGGGAGCAAAAATCTGGGTTCTTTTGTTGACAGCTCCTTCGTAAACAGCATCGGCCATTGCAATCGGAATACTGGCCGCGGAGGCGTTACCAACCTCGGTGATATTGAAGTAGATGTCCTCGGCGTTGATGCCCTGGGGCACAGCGATGTCGATGATCATATTCTTATTCGCCTGGTGAGGCACGATCATGTCGATATCGAGATCGGCTGTTTCAGCCATCATCTGATTGAGGTAGCGCTTGACCAGCGCTTTGACCTCTGGTCCGTAGACGGTGATGTCGTTATCGAAGTCATGATTCGGCCAGATGATCGAGTTGACCTGACTGAAGGGGCCGCTTGCGTAGGTTTGCACCACGTGAATATCGCGCTCTTTCTCGGACGGGGCAACGACCACTGCGGCCGCGCCGTCGCCAAAAATCATCCGTGAGGGGCGGGCATTGCCGATTTTATCGGAAAATTTTTCGGCCAAGACGACCAGCACCGGACGCTTGACTTCCTGCAGCAGGCGAACCGCCTCGGCGATCCCGTAGGGGAATCCAGCACAGGCGGCGACGATGTCGGCTGAACAGTGGGTCTGCATAATGCCCAGCTGCCCGGACAGCCAAGTGGCGGTGGAGGGGATCAGCCGGGTTGCCGTGCAGGAGCAGAACAGCACCGCGCCGATCTCCTCCGGCCCGCGACCGGCATGTTGCATGGCGGCCCGTGCTGCTTCAAGGGCGATATTTTCCAAGGGCTCGGCGGTATAGCGTCGGCGTTCAATTCCGGTCTTGTCCGCTATCTCCGCTGCACTCATGGGAGACCAGGTCGGCGGGGCGTTACGAACCACATCCTCATTGGAGCAGATAATTTCCCCTTTGCGAATTGCAAGGGCTTCAATCTTCGGTTGGATCTGCTCTTTATCGCTGATCACCAGGGGGGGCAGGGGGCTGACCGGCTCCACTGTTGGATCGGGCGTGGGGGTTTGTTTGCTGCACGTCTCGCCACTCTTTACCCGGTTGATGAAATCGAGCACCTCGCGGTTCTTCGGGTAAAACAGGACAACAACATCGTCGTCTTCCATTTTAGATAAGGGCCTCAGGCTGGCCCGGCTGCGGTCCCAGGGGTGCTGGTTGTGGAGCACCATGGCCCAACGGCGAAGCGATTCGAGTTCGGCCTGCTCTTCTGCGCAGTCAAGGATCTCGTTGCTGCTGAAATGACGATAGTCGGGGTCGAAGTCTCCGAGGACGGTTGTTCTGGCTTCTGGTGCAGCGAGTGCCTCGGCAATCGTCGCTTTGATCGGCGGCAGCTCGGCGGCAAGATAGAGCTTGTTGGAGAAGCAGTCAAAAAGCAGATCGAACAACTGGTCCTCGGCGGCGTGGTTCCAGGCCGCCGGCAGCAGGTCGTAGCTTTCGCGGACCATGGCGGATTTTTTCTGCCGATCCTCCCAGGGGCGCAACAGGGGCACAAACACATCGTCCCGGGTGCGTGGCACGTCACGCCAGCGGGTCGGCCGCTTGTCGTACATTGCCAGGGCAAATCGGTTCGCCCAAAACAGGTGCAGACCCATATCGCGCAACAGTTCATAGCGATTTGCGTACTTCCCGGCAGCCGCTCGTTCGGCGATTTCGGTGCCGGTAGGCGCTTTTACCTCGAAGTCGCGGCGAATAATGGCCTGCAGGTGGTCGAGATCGCTGATCACTGAAAAGTCGAGATCAACGAAAATACTTGAAGGGAACACCAGTTTTCCATGTTTGTTCAATCGAAACGGTTTCATAAGACTCTCCTTGGTGACTCTGATCGCACTGCTCAGTAACGAGAAAATGAATGGGATTAAAGTATTCTTCCAGAAAATGTGTCAAGAAAGGGCAACGGTATATGTTCTTGGCTGGCTGGAGATTGTTTAATTTTTAAAGTAGGAGAAGTTTACTCGGGAGATGAAAATTAAAATTTATCGTCAGTCAAGGCTATGTCAAGGCTGCTAGTGAATTAATTATCCTTTATGGCATTGTTATGGTGTTTTGAGCCCTTCAGCCTCAATTAAAGACGTGGCTGAATTTCGCCAATATAGTCCAAAAGTCGCCACCTGAAAAGGGTGAAAATTGCGCTTTGATATTAAAAGTTCATTAGTTTGTCTGTTTCCAAGAGGCACGACGCAGGTAGATTGTGGCAAGAGCTATGAATTTAACCAGCAAAGCCCTGTGTGAAATAACGCAGGGCTTTGCTGGTCGCACTTGACTGGATACTGTTGATTTAGCAGGGATGAACGTTGCTGCTTCCCACAACCTTAGGCTTCAGGTACTTTTTCATTCTTGCCTCCTTGTTGGTCAGTTGGCGACCAGGACTAATGTGCCCTGGCTGCGTAGGTTGATTGTATTGAGTTCACTTTTCTCCGAAATAACCAGTCTAATCGGAATCGTCACCACCATCGACATTGCACCTAGGAGAGGGGATAAATTCTCGCGGACTTGCGGGGCCGGTGCTGCCATCCGGGAATGCGGGAACATTGTAGGCCCTGCCATTGTGGGTAATTCGCTTTAAATTGAAGGAAAGTCTTGGCCGACTCCAGTAGAAACCTCCCTCGTCACAATCTTCGCCGTTGGGTTCGATTCTCTCCAGGAAGGTGTCTTCCTGATCTTGACCATTGTTGGTGAACTGAGCCCAGAAAAGATTAAAGGTTCCCTTGCCAGGTGCAGGACGGTTGTAGCCGACCCCCCGCGGGGGAGCTGCGTGGAACGGAGTGGTGTCGTGGCATGCGGCACAGGCACCAAAGTTTTTGATCGGCCCGCCTTTATCGTGCTGGAAGGCGCCATGACACTCACGGCAAGCCGCCTGCTGGGGACGATCCTGGGCTGAGGTGGGAACCCTGTGGCAGTGGGCACAGTCGCCACCTTGCGCGAAGTTGGTCTCATGATGGAAATCGCCCTGATGGCACTGGCCGCAGGCTGGCGCGTTGGTGCCGTGGCAGAGAGTGCAGTCGGCAGCCCCGAAGTTGTTAGTGTGCGCCATATGCAGTGCGCCGCTCGGTCCACCCTGGAAGCCGGTGTGGCACTCCGAGCAATCGGCAACCTGCGGAGGCAGCGGTCCGGGATTCGGGGTGCCGGAGGTATGGCAACGCTGACAGTCATTGATAAAATTATTGTGGAACATATGCCCGGTGCCACCACCGTTGCGGAAGTCGTGACGGTCTACAGCATGGCACTGAGTACAGGCCGGGGCATTATCACCATGGCAGATGGTGCAGTCGCTGGCGCCGATGGTCGTCGTGTGACGCTGGTGCAGCTCTCCGCTCGGCCCGCCCTGGAAGCCGGTGTGGCAGGAGTCGCATTCCCCGAAAGGCTCGCGCAGCGGACCGCCGGGCGGTGGGGCGGAGACATGGCAGAACTGGCAATCGTTGATGAAGTTGTTATGGAAGATATGTCCTGAACCGCCGCCGCCGCGGAAGTCGTGGCGATCCTGCTGATGGCATTCGGCACAGGCTGGGGCATTATCGCCATGACAGGTGGCGCAATCGGTCGCGCCGAAGGTCGAGGTGTGCTGCTGGTGCAGGTCGCCGCTCGGTCCGCCCTGGAAGCCGGTGTGGCAGACATCGCATTCCCCATAGGGCTCGCGTAATGGGCCGCCGGCGATGCCGGAAACATGGCAGCGCTCGCAGTCGTTGATGAAGCCGTTATGGAACTGGTGACCGCTGCCGCCGCCGTTGCGGAAGTCATGGCGGTCCTGTTGGTGACACTCGTTGCAGGCCGGGGCCTCGTCGCCATGGCAGGTATTGCAGTCTGTCGCGCCAAAGGTTGTGGAATGTTGCTGGTGAAGCGGACCCACCGGCCCACCTTGGAAGCCGGTGTGACAGGCGGCGCACTCCCCGAAGGGTTCGCGCAGCGGCCCGCCGGCAACGCCGGAGACATGGCAGCGTTCGCAGTCGTTGATGAAGCCGTTATGGAACTGGTGGCCCGTGCCGCCGCCGTTGCGGAAGTCGTGGCGGTCCTGCTGGTGACACTCGTTGCAGGCTGGCGCTTCGTCACCATGGCAAGTGGTGCAGTCGCTGGCGCCGAAGGTGTTGGTATGCTCCATGTGCAACTGGCCAAGCGGTCCGCCCTGGAAGCCGGTGTGGCAAGCGGCGCATTCCCCGAAGGGTTCGCGCAGCGGGCCCCCGGCGACGCCTGAGACATGGCAGCGTTCGCAGTCGTTGATGATTCCGTTATGGAACTCATGGCCGGTGCCGGCACCGTTACGGAAGTCATGACGGTCCTGCTGATGGCACTGACTGCAGGCTGGTGCTTCGTCACCATGGCAGGTGTTGCAGTCGCTGGCGCCGAAGCTGCTGGTATGCTGCTGATGCAGAGGACCGTTCGGACCATTCTGGAAGCCGGTGTGGCAAGCGGCGCATTCGCCATAGGGCTCGCGCAGCGGCCCGCCCGGGGCACCGGACACATGGCATCTTTGGCAGTCATTGATAAATGCGGTATGGAAGTCATGCCCCGGAGCTGCAGGACCGTTGCGGAAATCGTGCCGGTCTATCTGGTGGCATTCATTACAGGCCGGAGCTTCTGGTCCATGGCAGGTTGTGCAGTCTGTCGCGCCGAAATTGTTGGTGTGCATCTGATGCAGAGCGCCGCTCGGTCCGCCCTGGAAGCCGGTGTGGCAGCTGTCGCACTCACCAAAAGGCTCCCGTAAGGGGCCTCCCGGGGCGCCGCCGACATGGCAGGCTTCACAGTCGGCTATTTGCGAAGGGATCTGGTCGGTGTGGGTGTTATGGAGAGCCGTCCCTGGACCACCGGCAAAGTCATGGCATTTTTGACAGTCCGGTGAGCCAAAAGTAAAGACGCCACCGGTAAAATCGGCGACGTGACAGTCAAAGCAGCTTGGCAAGCCCAGGGCGTGATGAGGCTGCATTATCTCCACCGACATGTGACATGTCGAGCAGATTTCGTTTCCCTGCCCCCAGGCCTGCCCGGGAGCCGCCAGGCTGAATGAAAGGAAGAGTCCGAGTACGGCAAGATTCCAGAGGCAGAACTTGTTAAACATGTGTCCCCCTTGCAGATCGACAAGCAAATTCTTGGTAATGGTGCAAGACTCAGAGGTTTCAGGGTTGATGCTTTTTAGGTTCGGCGACAAAAATCAATGAAATAATAACTGTATACTTTTAATATACTATTTGTAAGTTGCTGAAAAACAGATATAAATAATTGATTTAATGTTAGCTTGATTTTATCTTGGTATTAAGGCCTGAGAAATACTAACATTGTTTTATTCTTTGTTTTTCGGTTGACTTTCTCTAATGAGTTGGCTTGTTGAGAAAACTTCCTGTCGGGTTAATTCTGAAAGTGGCTGACGTTTGGCTTTCAGGGAGGCAAGGCTGACAGCGTCGCTCAGGATTTTATGGTAACTTTGGCAGCTGGATCGAACATCTTAAGGACTATTAAATAGAGGAGATATTGCATGTCATTGTCAGAAGAGTGCCCGGCGCGGATAGCCCGTCTGCAGAGTCGATTGCAGCAGGAACAGCTGGATGGCGCACTGTTTATCTACCCGATAGATATTTATTACTATGCCGCCACCCGGCAGACCTCAAACCTGTGGGTTCCGGCGCAGGGTGAGCCCTTGCTGCTGGTCAGGAAAAGTTATCCGCGCGCCAAACAGGAAGCCTGCATCGCAGATATCCGCCCCTTTCCCCGGAGCAAGGAATTTGCCTCCCTATTCGAGGGGCAGCAGAAAATCGGCATGACCTTTGATGTCACCCCGGTCCAGCAGTTCAACTACTACCGTAAGCTGCTTCCAGGCTGCGATTTTACCGATATCTCCTTGCTGCACCGTGAGCTGCGCTCGGTGAAGTCTGGCTGGGAATTGGAGCGGATGCGGCACGCTGGAGCCCAGCTGAGCCGGGTTTTTGCGACGGTGCCGGACTTTCTGCAACCCGGGATGCGCGAGGTTGACCTGGCTGCCGAATTTGAAGCGCGTTTGCGCAAAGCCGGCGGTGAGGGCTATGTGCGGATGCGCGCCTTTAATCAGGAGCTGTTTATGGGCGTGACGGTCGCAGGTTGCAGCGGCAGCCAGGGCGGGTTCTTTGATGGGCCGGTCACCGGTCTGGGCCTTTCGGATGCCGCGCCGCACGGTCCATCGCGGCAGGTCATCGAGGTCGGCCAGCCGATTCTGCTCGATTATACCGGCATTTTCGACGGCTATATCGTTGACATGACCAGAATGTTTGCCTGTGGAACGTTGTCTGAAACCCTGCAGCAAGGCTTCGCCGTGGCCTGCCAGATTGAGGCGGCGGTCGCGGCCGATCTCAAGCCGGGGGCGATTGCTTCGGAGTTATTTGCCAAGGCCGCGCAGATCGCTGCTGAGGCCGGATTGGGCGATTACTTTATGGGCCCCCCGGGAGAACAGGCCAAATTTGTCGGTCACGGCGTTGGCCTCGAACTGGATGAACTGCCGGTGCTGGCCCAGGGATTTGATGTGCCGCTGATTGCCGGGCAGACCATTGCTGTTGAACCGAAATTTGTTTTCCCCGAGCTGGGGGCGATCGGCATTGAAAATACCTTCGCCGTGACCGACCAGGGAGGCGAGAAGATCAGTGTGCTTTCAAATGACTTGGTAAGCGTTTAGCTCAGGAGAGAAATAATGCAAAATGAAACCAATCTGTTCACGCCAAATCAACTTCAGGGAATCGAGTTGCGTAACCGGATTATCCGATCGGCCACCTGGGAGGGGATGGCTGATGCTGAAGGGCAGGTGACCGGACGACTGGTGGAAATCTATCGTCAGCTGGCCGAAGGGGGAGTTGGACTGATCATCAGTGGATTAGCTAACGTGGTGCCTGAAGGCAATGCCTTTCCTGGCTGTTTGGGGCTGTTCAAGGATCAGCAGGTCGAGGGCATTCGGCAGCTGGCTGAAGCGGTTCATGACGCCGGCGGTAAGCTCTGCCTGCAGCTGGGGCACGGCGGCGGTCAGTGCAGCAGCAAGTCTGCTGGCACTCAGCCGGTCGCGCCTTCGGCGATCAAGGTTGAGCAGTATCCCGAAGAACCGCGGCAGCTGAGTCAGGATGAAATAGGCGAGACTGTCGTTGCATACGCCGCGGCCGCCAAGCGGGCCAGGCAGGCCGGCTGCGATGCAGTGCAACTGCATGCCGCACATGGCTACCTGATCAACGAGTTTTTATCTCCCCACACCAATCAGCGCACCGATCAGTATGGTGGTGACATCGATGGACGGAGCCGCTTTTTGCTGGAGATCGTCAGCGCAATTCAAGAGGCCGTCGGCAAAAACTTTCCTCTCCTGGTCAAGCTGAACGGCTCTGACAACCTCGAGGCTGGTTTGCAGATTGACGAATCCAGCGTCGTGGCTAAAAAACTTGATGCCGCAGGAGTCGCGGCCCTCGAAATCAGCGGTGGCACCCCGGCTTCCGGTGATCAGGTTCCAGTGCGCAGGGCGCATGAGTCGGGCGATGAGATGGCTTACAATGTGGTTCTCTCGCGGACCATCCGCCAGCAGGTCCGCTGTCCGGTCATTGCCGTTGGTGGAATCCGCAGTCTGCACGTGATGACCGGCCTGCTGCGCACCGGTCAGGCCGACTATATTTCCCTCAGCCGGCCTTTGGTCCGCGAACCGGACCTGGTGAACAAACTGCAGAACAAACAGAGTGAAAAGGCAACCTGCATCTCCTGCAATGGCTGTTTGAAGGCTGCCCTCAAGGGCAACTTCCGCTGTATTCTCGATGATTGAATTGAAATGCTTGTCAGCCAGGACCGATTAATCATCCGCTGCGAAAAGGTTCGCCTGCCTGGCGGACAGCAGCTGCATGTTCAATTTATGCAGAACCCAGAAGCTGCCGCTGGACAGCCCGTTCTGGTCTTTTTACATGAAGCTCTCGGTTCGGTCGCGATGTGGAAAGATGTCCCGCGCCAGATAGCTGAAAAAAGCGGCTGCAATGCCTTGGTTTACGACCGTCTCGGCCACGGCGGTTCTGGCCCGCTGTCAGAAGAACTTGCCGGAATCGATTATCTGTTCCGGGAGTCCTGGGAGAACCTGCCGGCAGTCCTGGACGCTTGCCGAATTGGGCAAGCGGTTTTGATCGGACACAGTGATGGCGGCACCATCGCCCTGATGGCTGCGGCGAAATTTCCGCAGCGGATCAAGGCGGTGATCGCCGAAGCAGCACATGTGCTGGTTGAAGAAGAAACCTTGCGGGGAATCCGGGCAGTGGTGGAATCCAGCCAGGTCGCCGAATTGAAAGCCAGGCTTGGGCGATATCACCAACAGGATATCGAGCCGATCTTCAACCGCTGGCCGCGCGTCTGGCTTTCAGAAGCTTTTGCCAACTGGAACATCGAGTCGTTGCTAACGGATGTGCTTTGTCCGCTGCTTGTAATTCAGGGGGAGGAGGATGAATTCGCGACCAGGGGGCAGGTGGAGGCGATCGCCAGGGGCGTAAGTGGAAGGGCGGAAACGCTGCTGATTGAGAATTGTCGGCATATCCCTCATTTTCAAACAGCGGAAATTTTTTGCGATGCGACGCTAGATTTTCTTCGCCGCCAGGTCTTGGCGGATTGTTGCTAGCAACTGCCGACAGCTTGAGCAGAGAAAAGCAAAACGGGCAGGATCGGTTAGATCCTGCCCGTTTTGCATGTGCTTGGCAAAAGCAATGAGCTTCGTTAAGCGGAGGGTGCCACGCGACTGGCTTGCGGCTTCCTGCGGGCGCTGTTATTTCCGCGCCGGGCCTTGTTGCCATTGGTGTTGCGGCCGGTTTTCGGTCGGGCCTGGCCAGAATTCCGGCAATTTCCGCCTCTGCCGCCAGCAGGTTTCTGGCGCCCATTTTGCGCCGGTTCGGCGACAATAGATGGATCGGGTTGGTAGCCTTCAATCACCACTTTGGGCACTTCACATTTCAGCAGCCGTTCGATGTCACGCAACAGTTTCTGCTCATCGATCGACACCAGCGAAACGGCTTGTCCCTCGTTGCCGGCCCGGCCGGTGCGGCCGATTCGGTGGACATAATCCTCCGGTACGTTGGGCAGTTCGTAGTTGACCACGTGCGGCAGCTGGTCGATGTCGAGACCGCGAGCGGCGATGTCGGTGGCGACCAGGACCCGCACCTTACCCTGTTTGAAATCAGCGAGGGCTTTGGTCCGGGCCCCCTGGCTTTTGTTGCCATGAATTGCCGCCGATCGGAGGCCATCCTTTGCCAACTGTCCCGCCAGCCGGTTGGCGCCATGCTTGGTCCGGGTAAAAACCAGGACCTGTTGCCAGTTTTGCGAGCCGATCAGGAAGGATAGCAGTTCGCGCTTTCGCTTCTTATCGACCTGATGGACAACCTGGCTGACTCGTTCAGCGGTGGTGTTGCGCCGTGCCACCTCAATCAAGGTTGGTGAATTGAGCAGGCCATCGGCCAGCTGTTTGATCTCGCGCGAGAAGGTCGCGGAGAACAGCAGATTCTGACGCTGCTTGGGCAAAAGAGCCAGGACCTTGCGGATGTCATGAATAAAGCCCATGTCGAGCATCCGGTCGGCCTCATCGAGGACCAGGATCTCAACCTGGGAGAGGTCGAGGGTCTTCTGGCTGACATGATCGAGCAGCCGGCCCGGTGTTGCCACCAGGATATCGATCCCCTGGCGCAGGATATTAATCTGCGGGCGGATACTCACGCCGCCGAAAATAACTGCAGAGCGCAGCGGCAGGTGCTTGCCGTAGGCTTTGATGCTGTCGCTGACCTGGGCGGCCAGTTCGCGGGTCGGGGTGAGTACCAGGGCACGCACAACGCGCTTCTGGCTCGGCTTGTTAGCGCTTAAACGCTGCAGCAGCGGCAGGGTGAAACCGGCGGTCTTGCCGGTGCCGGTCTGGGCGCCGGCAAGGATGTCGCGCCCTTCGAGGACAACAGGAATAGCTTTGGCTTGAATCGGGGTGGGTTGGCTGTAGCCCTGATCGGATACAGCACGCAGCAGTTCGGCCGACAGGCCGAGGTCGTTAAAGGTCATGAAAAAATAGTACTCCAAAAAATACTGGAACCGGCCCATCCAATGCCAGTGGCAGAGGAACGGTCTAAGGCTGGAAACTTAAGCGAGGTGTCAGGGGAATATCGAAAAGAAACTACCGAGGACACGAAATGGCGCCGACCGATGGGCGTCAAGGAAATGTGACTATACAGGTTTTGTTTGCTAAAAGCAATAGCAAGATGATTAAGCTCAGATAGAAGCTAATTCTGGGGAGGGTTTCCGGTAATGAAAAGCATCAGCCGATGATCAGCAGCGCCAGATAGGGCACGACATTGAAAATCAAAAAGACAATTTTAAATAATCCGAGAAAGGAATAGATAAGCAGATCAAAGGATTCTCGGGGGATCTTGAAAAACAGACTCTGGGTGCGATAAACCAGATCCGGAGTAAAGGCACAGAACAGGACCCAGAAAGTCAGCAGGCCGCCATTGATGATTGTGCACCACATGAAGAAGTCGGTCAGGGTCTGTATATCCATGTCGGACCTCCTGATTTCGTTTGCTTTTAGCTGCTGCCCGTGCTGCTTTTCGCCCAGCATCATTACCCTGGTCTTCGCCAGGCCGTCCGTGGCACTGTCGCAGGCTGGGGCTGAAGCATAAGGAGCGGCCAGGAAAATGGTCGCGGAAGCGGTCCCGCACGCAGCGCCGTCTGCGGTGAGTGGGCAAGCAATCGGTGAGCGTCAATCGTGTTAACTATGCCCCGCTGGAATCTTGTACCTCATCTGCCCACACCTTGAAGCTTTTCAGGGTATTCGGACCGAAGGTGTTGCTGATGGCGACATCGGCGGCGTCACGCCCCCGGGCAATCAGCACCCGGCCGCTGCGGGGCGCATTGTTGCGCGGATCGAAAGTATACCACTGCCCGTCCAGGTAGGCTTCAAACCAGGCGGCAAAATCCATGGGGGCGTAGGGTGGCGGCATCCCGATATCGCTCAAGTAGCCAGTGCAGTAGCGCGCCGGAATATTCATGCAGCGGCAAAAAGCGATGGCGAGATGGGTGTAATCCCGGCATACCCCAGCCCGCTCGTTGTAAGCTTCCCAGGCCGTCTTGGTCGCACGGGCATGTTCATAACCAAAAACAATAAGTTGGTGGACGAAACTGCAGATCGCCTGAACGCGGCCCCACCCGCTGGGTGCATTGTGGAACAGGCTCCAGGCGACTTCGGAGAGCAGATCGGTTTCGCAGTAGCGGCTCCCCAGAAGAAACACCAGGGTCTCCTCGGGCAGGTTTGGCACGGGAGTCTGCTCGGCAGAAGGGGCCACCGCATCCATCTCTCCGGTATCGTTCACGATCGCGTCGGCCGAAAGTCTGATCTCGCCCCTAGGTGCGACGATCCGGCTGCACCAGTTGCCGAAAGCATCACGGTAGGCTGTAACCGGGACAGGTGGGCTGGTTATAAGATGGTCGGGGACAACAATATCCGAAGCGCGCGAATAGTGGATGTTCAATGCCAGGATCATCGGTGTCGGCTGGGGGCAGTCGTAGATGAGTTCGTAGCCGACACGGATCTGCATTCAGGGCTCCCTAAACGTGAGACAGTTATCTGTTGTGGAGGCACACTGGCTCTCTGCTGAAGCCTCTATGCCCGCTAAAACTTCTGTATTACAGGTTCATCCGAGATTATACCAATTTCCTTGGGGGCCGCCCTCGGTCCCACCTGCCAACGGATTGTGCAAGGGACAGAGGCCAGTTCGGAAAAATCATACCTGGGCCTCCGGCTGAACCTTGCTCAGGGGGAGGTACCACAGGTTGCTGGCTGACGCTTACCTGCCGGAGAGTTCGGCCGGTTTCGCCTTGTGGCCAATATTCTTTGCGTTACGGAGATTTTTTTCCGGACGATATAATACAATAGCAAAGAATCTCCCCTTGGTTTTTTCGGGGAAACCAACTCCGGAGGGCAGGCGCAAACCAGGGCTCAGAAAATTAGCAGGCCACTGGATAGCCTGAGCAGCACCTGAAGACCTCGCTCAGGGTCTCTATGACCATGCCGGATCTCCAAAAATGATAAGCCCAACAACCGCCTAATTGACTTTGATCCGCTGCCCCTCGAATTCAACAATCTGGCCGGCACGGATCTTACATCGCTTACGTAATTCGACCCGTCCATCGACCTTGACGCACCCTTCGGCGATCATCAGTTTGGCGGTGCCTCCGCTGGAGCAAAGCCCGGTCAATTTCAGCAGATTGCAGAGTTCAACGAACTCACGTCCCTCCAGGTTAAATTCCTCCATTGACTGTCCCTTTATTTAACGGCGTGGTTTGTTTTCTTGAGAGGGGTGGCGTGAAGATTTTGGCGCAGACTTTTTTTCCGCGACCCAGACCGCATGGCGGTAACCGCCCTTGCCGGGCCGTTCGCAGCGCACCGTAAAACCGGCTGATGCAAGTCGGCCTTCGAAGCCGGCATCGGGGTTTTCTCCCCAGACCGCCAGGGTGCCATCGGTCTGCAAGGCCTCGCGGCTGTGCTCGATAGCGCGGCTGCCGTAGAGCGGATCGTTGCGGCGATCGGTCTGCGGATGCGGACCACGGTAAAGGTCGAGAATTATGGCGTCAAAGCTGGCGCGGGGTGATTGTTTGATCAGCTCGGAAACATCGCAGATCTCAACCTTGACGCGCGGATCGCTGGCCGCCCCGGCGGTCAGTTCCGCCAGCGGCCCGAGGCACCATTCATAAATCTTCGGATTCAACTCGGCGACCACCACCTCGGCGGTTTTCGGCAGCTCATCGAGCACTGCGCGCAGGGTGATCGCCATGCCCAGTCCGCCAACCAGCACCCGCGGGGCGGGGTGGTTTTTTATTTTCCGGCAGCCGAGCTTGCCAAGCGCCATCTCCGAACGCTGGGCCTTGCTGTTCATCAGGATTTGCGAACCGACGGTGATCAAAAAATCATTTGTCCCGCGTTTGCGCAGTTCCAGGGTGCCTTCATCGGCAGTGACAAAAGAATCGAGGGTTGTCCAGGGCAGGGCCATGATACGTCCTTATGTAAGCCGCAGGCGGTTTTTCCGCCCGGCAGAGCTCTGTTATGTTAATGGCAGCTTTTCAGTGAAATGAGGATTATTTTTCCGGCGGAGTAAACCGGCCGTTCCACAAGCCGCTGAAGAAATGCCGGGCATTGATCCCGACGGAACGGTTCTTGTAACCCCCTTCCTGCACCACCAGGGTCGGCAGTTTCAGCTGGCCGATCATCTCTCCGACCCGGGTAAAATCCTTGGCAGCGAGAGTCCAGGTCCCGGTCGGATCCCCTTTGGCCGTATCGAGCCCCAGACAAATTATCAGGTAGCCGGGCTGGAAGCGGCTGATCTTTTTGCATGCTTTCAGCAGGCTTTTCAGGTACTGCTCGGTTTCCAGCTGTTCCGGCAGCGGCAGGTTGAGGTTGTAGCCGACCCCTTCACCTTCCCCGGTTTCATCATCAAAGC
Source organism: uncultured Desulfuromonadales bacterium (assembly GCA_947259715.1). Taxonomy (GTDB): domain Bacteria; phylum Desulfobacterota; class Desulfuromonadia; order Desulfuromonadales; family Geopsychrobacteraceae; genus Malonomonas. The sequence continues at coordinate 1,001 of CAMYNR010000072.1, read as the reverse complement.
CACAGAAATAGGGATAGGCAAAACGGGGGTGGCCGTGCACCGATACAGTCAGCACGTCGCTACGCTGATAGAAAATCGTCTGCTGGCCGTTGCCATGATGATAATCGATATCGAGAATCGCCACCCGCCCGTAGCGGCTTAAATAGTGCGCCGCCACCGCTGCGCTGTTGAAGTAGCAGAACCCTCCAAAGGCATTGTATTCGGCGTGGTGCCCGGGCGGTCGCACCAGCGCATAGGCCAGTTTCATCCCTGCAAGGATTTGATCGGCGCAAGTCAGGGCGCAGTCGACGGCCCGCTTGGCGGCACTCCAGGCATTCTGGTTAAGCGGCGTAAAGGTGTCGATGCAGTAATAACCGGCCCGAACCGCCATCTCTTTTGGTGGCCGGGCCGCGTTACGCAACGGGAAAACATAGGGATAAACCGACTTCCCCGGTTCGAGGGTCTGACACATCCGCTTGAAATAATTGATGTAATCGGAACAGTGCACAGCGCGGATATGTTTTTCCGGATAATCCTGGACTTTAACCTTTTCAAAGATACTGAGTTTGTCCAGTTCCTTGAGAATTGAGCGGATGCGCACTGGCGACTCAACATAACCCCGTTCCCGGACATGGTGAATATCGTGTCGGTCGTTCACCGCCAGCGCAATGCGCATCAGCTTGCCGGTCACCGGATGGCGTTTTTCAGGATGCTCAGCTTTCAGGTACTGCGGCGTTCGCAACCGAACCGGGTCATCGACAAAAGATGCGACAACCTGATCGATATAATCCTTGGTACAGAGATGCCCATAGCGCCGCTCAAGAATCGCCCGAACGATTTTGCCGGCGGTCCCGGCGGCCAGCGGCTGCTCCTGGTCAAGTGGATCGAAAACCAAATAGGGCGGGTTGTCGTCATCCGGCTTGACCGGGGTTTCATAGGCGGTCCCGACAATCGGGTAGGCCCGGTAGCCTTCGTAAAATTTCAGCCGCGCCCGGTTCTGTTTGAGGGTGTCCGGATCTTTG
>CAMYNR010000071.1 GCA_947259715.1 uncultured Desulfuromonadales bacterium | reverse complement strand
ACGCTGATCGCTGATTTCAGTGGCGATAATCTTTTTCGGTCCGTTCTGCAGTTCGATCGCCCGCTGCACATGCATCTGGCCCATCGGCCCGCCGGAGCCGACGAACACCGCAGTACCACCGGAAGCGAGCTCGCAGCGATTACGCTCTTCGCCGTAAGCTGCAGCGATATCCGGCCCCTGGCAACCGATAAAGGCGATGTAGTCGTAATGGAGGCGGCCGACATCGGCATCGACCAGGCCGTCAAGGGGCGTCTGGCCAACCAGGTTGAGGGTGCCGCGCCGGGCAATCTGCCGACCGACTGCGCTCACGGTCGCAGCACAGCGCGGATCGAGCATGACGATGTCATCGAAGCCACCGATCGTCAGCTCTTCCGCCAGAGCGGCGTAGTCGGCGGGGGCGATGCCGTCGCGGACGATCACTTTGGCGGCGGTCTGTTCTGCCAGTTTGGCCACCGCTGCCGGAACATCGGTCAGGACGATGGTCGCCGGTGCATCCAGCCCGGCCGAGAAGCTGTACTCGCGCTTATCCCCCGGCTGGCCGAGAATCCACATGCTGCCGCCCGGTTTCGGTTCGAGCCGGCGGCGCTGGGTGTAGGCGGCCAGAACGCAACCCCAGGGCTCCAGCAACGACGCTTCGGCGTAGCCCATATCCTCGCCGACCGGCAGCAGGCAGGCGCCTTCGTCGGTGTCGAGTACCTCCGGGCCGATCAGGTGGTACTGGATCAGACCGCCGGGGATGGTGTAGCCATAGGCGGTGCTCTTGCCATCCTGGTAGATGTCGGGCTGGACCGCCAGCCGCTGCCCTGGTGTGTATTGCCCTTGCAGCTCTTCACCGACCTCGATAACCGTCAGGCAGGCCTCGTGGCCGAGTCGGGTCGGTTCCTGGCTCAGGTCGCGGTTGTACAGTTTCGGGTGGTTGCCGCCCATGCGGATCAGCTTGGTATCGGAGAAGCAGAGGCCGACGCTGTCGATCCGCACCAGCATCTGGTTGGCGGCCGGTTTCGGAATCGGGAACTGCTCCGGCTGATCATTTCTGCCGATATTTTCTTCGCCGGCGCCGTACATGTTCCAGGCCCAGTTTTTATCCGGCAAGTTGAAGTCGACCTCATGGTACCGCTGGTATTTGGATGTCATAGCTTATCTCCTGAAAATTCTGCAACGCTGCTTAGCGCAGATCATCGTTGACTTTGTATAAATCCATGATCCCCTGTGATGTTCCAATCTGTAATGCCTTGTTGGCTTTTTCCTGCAATTTGCTGTATTTGACTGCGCGGATAATGTTTTTCGCGGCCGCCACATTGGCGGGGCTGACCGACAGCTCCGTGACCCCGAGCCCGACCAGCAAGGTGGCAACATTGGGGTTCGCTGCCGCATTACCGCACACGCCAACCCATTTGCCATGAGCCTGTGCCGCTTTGACCGTCATCTCGATCATTCTCAACAGGCCGGGATGGTAGCTGTCGTCTTCGCAGCAGAGTTCGGCATGCAGGCGATCAATGGCCAGGGTGTACTGGGTCAGGTCATTCGAGCCGATGGAGAAGAAATCCACTTCCTTGGCCAGATGTTCGACAACCATGACCGCAGACGGCACCTCGATCATGATCCCGAGCGGCAAGCGAGGGGCGTCGAACTGCATCCGAACCTCTTCAGCAATCTTTCGCGCGTTCTGCCACTCCCGCACCCGGCCGATCATCGGAAACATGATATGGATTCCGGTTTCGCCGCTTGTCTCCACCTGCCACTTGGCCGTTTTGTAAATGGCCTCCAGCTGACGCCGGAACATCTCTTCGTACTTGAAGGAGAGACGGATGCCCCGCATCCCGAGGAAGGGATTGTCTTCGTGGGGAATATGCATCCACGACACCGGCTTGTCGCCGCCGATATCGGCCGTGCGCACGATCAACTGACGGCTGCCGAGTTCACTGGCGATCGCTTGCAAACTTTCGCACTGCTCTTCGACCGTCGGTTCAGCGACGGAAGATTCAAACAGAAACTCGGTCCGCAACAGGCCGACGCCTTCGCCGCCATGCTCGAGAACCAGCTTGGCGTCTTCCGGTTTGGCGATATTGCAGACGACATGAACCTGGTGGCCATCCAGCGTCTCGGCGGGCAGGTGCTTCTGTGCGTCCTCCGCCTGGCAGATCTGCTCCCATTGCTCGATCCAGCGCTGCGCGTTTGCCTGCGTCGTTTCATTAGGGTCGGCGTAAATGGCGGAGGCCTGCGGGTCGACGATAATCAGTTCATCAGCCGCGATAGCATCAAGCGAGCCGTCACCCAATCCAACCACCGCCGGAATGCCAAGGGCCCGGGCCAGGATTGCCATGTGACTGTTGGGACCGCCCAGCTCGGTGCAGATGCCGCGAACCTTAAGGCCGTGCAGCCCTGCCGTTTGCGAGGGGGTCAGGTCCTTCGCCATCAGGATAAAATCGCTCTGCGGATACGCAACCGCCGAGGCGGCCGGCACCATCAGCGCCAACACGCGATCGCGAACATCGATAAAGTCGGCGATCCTTGCTTGCAGGCGTTCGTTTTTCACGCTTTTCAGTGCCGCGATCTGGGTTTCGATGGCCTGGTGAAAGGCCCAGGCAGCGGTCTTGCCGGAGTCGATCATTTTTTTGCTGTCGGCCAGGACCAGCTCATCCAGCAGCAGCTGCTTCTGGGCATGCAGGATGGCGGCTTCATTCGGTGCCTTGCTCTGCAGGTCGGCTTCCAGTTCATCGAGCTGCCGCTGCGCCTCAGCCAGGGCTGTGCTGAAAAGCTTGGCTTCCTGCGCGGCATCCTCGGCCTTCTCGGCGAACTTGATTTTCCCGGCCTGCAAGCGGAAGGCGGCCGCCATGGTGATTCCGGGCGAGGCGGCTGAGCCGCTTAAACTGAGCCGGCACTGAGGATCAGGCAGTTGGGAGAGAACGGTCAGCGGTTGATAGGTGGCATTGTCCTGTTCCTCCTCGTTGTCCAGCCCCTGGTTGATCATCCCGGCCAGAACCTGAACCGCCTGTTCGGCATCGGGGCCCTGCGCGGAAACGATCAGCAGATCGCCATGAGTTGCGCCCATCGACAGCAGTGAAGCCATCGACTTGGCGTTTGCCGTCTTCTGCCCGTTACGCATGCGGATATCGGTTGCCGAGAAGGAGGCCGCCTTTTCTGCCAGCAGGCTGGCGGGGCGGGCGTGCATCCCCTGGCTATCAGCGACCTTGGCTTCCGCAGTCACCTGGAAATCGTCCAATTGTTCAGATTCCGTCGGCCCGGCTGCATTTAGCGCCGGCAAGATATCCGCTTTATCGGTGGTGGTTGCCAACTGAGAAGCCAGTTTTTCATCCGTGACCACCTCGGTCAACCGCTGCAACAGGCCCAGATGATCTGTTCCCTTAGCCGCAATACCAACGATCAAACGGGCGACATCCCCTTTGTCATTCCAGGCAATTCCTTGTGGCACCTGGACGATACAAACACCGGTTTTTATCACTTGCCCCTTGGCTTCATTGGTCCCGTGAGGAATCGCTACTCCATTGATGAGATAGGTGCTGGCGGCCTCCTCACGATCCTTCAATGGCTTCAGGTAGTCACCGCTGACGAGGCCGAGAGAGGACATCTTTTCGGCTACCATGGCCAAGGCGTCATCTTTTGTCTTCACCTGGGCCTGTAAGAAAATCTGCTGAGCGCTGACCTGCAACGAATCGCCAGCGGCTGTCGGGCTCTCTGCAGGAACGGCTTCCGGGTGTTCCCCTGTCGATGCAAGTTTGGCCACCAATTCATCGTAGAAGCTGGCATCCATGACGTTGTCGATGCTCAAATGCTGGGCTG
>CAMYNR010000070.1 GCA_947259715.1 uncultured Desulfuromonadales bacterium | reverse complement strand
CTAGGCCTGCGTCGGCGCGCCTTGACAGCGACCAAAATGCCTCAGAATTCATTGACACGACTAACCATACGGGACACTAGAGATTCTTCAATCAGCTAAGAGACAAGCAAGCTCTCCATCCAGGCGCCGGAAGTCTTGCGGAAATTTATCTTCAGCCAAGATTGATTTACCAGATTCAGGCGCTATAGTGATAATTAGCAATAGAAAAGAATGTCGCTTTCAATCGAAGCAAGAGGGGACAATGAAAGTGCTATTTTAATCAAGAGGCCATGGGGAATCCGCGAGGAAATCCATGCGAGCCGTCTTTTCTCTGCCAGGCATTATCAGCCTGGTCACCTTGACCTTATTGCTTCTCCCCGGGTGCCAAAATGAACCTCTGAGCACCACCGCCCCAGTCAGCAAAAACAGCCCCAAAGCCAATCTCGCCGCCCGGTGCGCCATTGCCCTCAGCCCTCATCTGGGCAGCGGCCGCAGCGACCGGGAAATTATCCGCCAGCAACAATACGCACGCCAGGCAGAGGACCAGCTTCTTCATCTGGAAAAGCTCGGTTGGGCCTTTGTCGCCAAAGCCCGCCGCAGTTTCGACCCCGGCTATTACCGACTGGCCGAACAAGCTGCCCTGTGTATCGAAAACAAACAGCCTGACACCCCGGGGGCGCTGTTGTTGCGAGGACACGTGCTGCACCAGCTTCATCAGTTCAAGCGGGCAGAGATCCTGGCCCGCAAGTTGGTGAACCAGCGGGGGCATGGGTTCGATTATGGATTACTCGGCGATGTTCTCCTCGAGCAAGGAATGCTTGCTGAAGCCAGCGAAGCCTACCAGCAGATGATCGATCAGCGCCCCGGGCCGCAGGCTTACGGGCGCGCTGCCGAAGTACGCTGGCTGAAGGGTGATCTGTCGGGAGCGATAGAGTTGATGCGCCTGAGCACGGCATCGCGGGATCCTGAATCCGGGGCCTGGGCCCATACGCGGCTCGCCCTCTTTGAACAGCAGGCTGACCACACCGACAAAGCGCTGGCGCACCTGTCGGCGGCGCTGGCCCTGCTTCCCGACTATGCTCCGGCCTTACTGGCGCGTGGCAGAATATTGCTGGCAGAAGGAAAATTCAATGAAGCGGTCAGCCCACTGGAACGGGCAGCCCAATTGAATCCGCTCCCCGAATATCTCTGGGTCCTCAGCGAGGCGCTGTCCGCCTCCGGCAAAGCAGACCAAGCGGCCTTTGTCGAGTCACAGCTGATGAAGCATGGCCCCATGGAGGATCCGAGGACCTACGCCCTCTACCTGGCGAGCACCCGGCAGAAACTCGCTACGGCGCTGCGCCTTGCCAAGGAGGAACTCAAAGCCAGGGAGGATATTTTCAGCCTGCAGACCATGGCCTGGACGCTTTTCGCCCTGGGCAGACCACAAGAGGCCCGCCCATTCAGCGAACGCGCTCTGGCTGAGGGAACCCGGGATGCGCGCCTGTTCTATCACGCAGGTCGCATTGCGGCAGCCCTGGGCCGGGACAAAGAAGCCGGTCGCTGGCTCAAAAAGGCTGCCGTCATTCAACAGATGTTGTTGCCTTCGGAGCGGAAGCAGCTGAGTGAAGCCTCTGCGGCACTAGGGTCGCAGAAACATGCCGGCATCGATTCGGCCGGCGACAAACCATAAATGGAAAGGGGAAGACCATGGAAACCATCGATCAAAGGCTGAGCATTCTTGCGGCGGTCGTGTGGTTGGTGTTGGCGCTTGCGGTAAGTCCGGTTTGCGCCTCCAGCCACATGGACGCCCCGCTGATCACCCTGGATGACCCGGCAAACACCACCGACGTGTATGCCTTCGTTACCGGCAACGACGCAGCCCAGTCTCTGACGACGGCGCTGGCAGTCCATCCGTTCGAAGAGCCGGGCATCGGCCCCAACAATTTTCGTTTCGATGACCAGGTCCTCTACGAAATCCATATCGCCCTTGGCAAAGAGGATATAAAAGCTGGCCGCGCGACCCTGACCTATCAGTTCCGGTTCGAAACGCGCTATAAAGTCGAGGGCACTATCCTGCAAGCATTCCTGGGGCCGCTTGAAGGGGTGATCGATGAGGAGGGCTTCGATGAGAACCAGAACCTGAGGCAGACCTACAAGGTCACTAAGTTGGACCAGCGAAAAAAGGGCCCTATGGCCAGGACGCGGCTCGGTAGCGGGCGGGTCCCGCCAAACAACCAGGGACTCCTGACCCGCTTCTACAATCAGAACGATAACGGGGAAAACCCAGCCAAGGGGGGCGTTTCCAGCGAAGCCGATCTCGATATGTACACGAAGCGGGCCATCTTCGACTTGAAGGAGAACCATCGGGTATTCGCCGGACAACGCGATGACGGCTTCTACGCTGATATTCAGGCCATTTTCGACGGCCTGGACTTCACAGGTCCGAACAAGCCATTCGACAGTCAGGGCGGATATAATGTCCATACCATCGTTCTACAGATTCCCTTCAGTGAACTCGCGGGTGCTGAAACCGTCGGTGTCTATGCCAGTACCAGCCGACAACGGGTCAGGGTGTTGAGCAAAAAACCTGAGAAGTACGGGGATCTGACCCTAGGCCGGTATATTCAGGTCGCCCGGCAAGGCAATCCGCTGTTTAATGAGGGCTTTGTTCCCCTGGCGCGCAAAGACCTCTACAGCCGAACAGATCCTGGCGAAGACATGGATCTGTTCCTTGATTTTGCTCTGGCACCGCAGCTGGCCTCGGCGCTGGGCCTGCCTGATGAGAACCGCACCGACATTGCGGCGATCTTTATTCCCGACCTGATCAAAGTCGACCTCACCACCGGGCCGGTTCCGCTGCCCGGTCAATCGGGGTTTAGCCGTTTGAGCATCTTCGGCGGAGACTCGGGAGGTTTCCCCAACGGTCGGCGGTTCGGCGACGACGTGCTTGACATCGCGGTCCTGGCCCTGGCCCAGGCCACACCGCCGGTTGACCCGGCGACCAACGTCGACGGAGTACCGGCAAACGACATCACTTTCAATCAGGTGTTTCCTTATGCAGCGACGCCATTGAATGGACGCAACCATCCTCACCACTGAACTGCTAGCCGCAAGCCGCTGTAAATCCGGTGGCGGGCTGAAATCCCGCCACCATTTTGTCGGGACTCCCTATGTATCGCCACCTCTGGTTAAGCTGCGCCCTGGCCTGCGTTTTTTTTTCCGCCCTGCTGCACTCCGCACCGGCGGGAGCGCACGATCCCGGGTTGAGTTTTGCCGAACTGCAAATAACCGAACAGGGGATCTGGGTCAGCCTCAGCTTCGCCATTGGCGATATCGAATCTCTTGTCACAATGGATGCCGATCATGATGGCGTGGTCAGCGGGACCGAATTCGCCGCCGCTCGACCAGGTCTACAGGCGCTTGCCGACGGCGCCCTGGAGGTCCGCGTGGATGAACACCTTCTGCCCCCTCAGGTTGTTGCCATCAAGCTTGAGCAGGGCGACGCCCTGGTCTTCCAGCTAAAGTTCCCGCCGCGGCCCGGTGCCCTGCTCCGGGTAAGTTCGCCCCTTATCGCCAAGCTGGCACGCGGCCATCGCCAGTATGTGTCTGTTCGCGATAAAAAGGAGCGAGCCTCTTCCGGAATCATCTCCGGCACCCAACCCACCTTAGACTTCCGCCTGCGCCGGGCTGACCTGGGGCGACCTCTCAAGAGGTAACTTTTTCACGACATAGCTTGAAAATAAGCAGCGCTGGCCTCTTCGACAGCGGCACCAGCTCAACGGTCTCTGCCCAGGCCAGGAGGTGCCGGTTACTGAACGCCGCTAGCAGAGATAACTTTTCGGCACAGCGGGACAATTC
>CAMYNR010000069.1 GCA_947259715.1 uncultured Desulfuromonadales bacterium | reverse complement strand
TTCGGCTGCGCCGCAGGGCGGAGCGCTTTTAACGCTGGCGAGGAAGCGATGACGCAGGGCAGTTACGACCAAGCGGTCGCTTCCCTGTTGACCGCTGTGGAAAAAGACCCGGAAAGCTATGTCTATCGCTTAAAACTCAATATCGCGCGGAATAAAGCGTCCCTGGCGCATAAGAATTGGGGGGACAGTTTTTTTGCTCAGCAAAACTACCAGAACGCCCAGCAGGAGTACCAGCTGGCCGCAGATTTGGACGGGTCGAACTTTGCTGCTGAAGAAGGGCTGCAACGCGCGGCCAAGTATCTGCAGGTCCAGAAGCTGACCGCCGATGCTGAAACCCTGCTCAAAGCCCGCCGCCACCTGCAGGCGAAAAGTGCCCTGGACAAAGCCCTGAACCTGGTCGATGATTTTCCGCCCGCTCTGCAATTAAAAATGCAGCTTGAGAAATCAAGTTATGCGGTTATAGACGGGGTCGAACTGGAAGTGACCTCCACCCAGCCGATCACATTGAATTTTACCGATGCCAAGCTGCCGGATGTTTTTGAAATCCTGACCGGCCTGTCCGGGATCAACTTTATTCTGGATGAAGATGTACGCGGCAGCAATACGACCCTGTTCCTGGAACAGGCGACCTTTGCCCAGGCACTGGAGCTATTGCTGCGGATGAACAAGCTGGACAAGAAGATCCTCAACAGCAAGACGATCATCCTGTTTCCAAAAACCCGGGATAAACAGAAGCAGTTCGAAGATCAGATTATTCAGACCTTCTACCTGTCAAACATCGATGCGAAAAAAGCGGTCAACCTGCTGCGGACCATGCTGCAGGTGCGAAAAATCTATGTCCATGAAGAGCTCAACGCGATTATCCTGCGCGACACCCCGGCGGTGATCAAACTGGCGCAGCGGATTATCGAGAATAATGACCGCTCCAATTCCGAGGTGATTTTCGATCTGGAACTGATCGAAGTCAGCCATACCACCCGCAATGAGGTCGGTCTGGGATTGAGCAATTATTCGGTGTCTGCCGGCTTAGGCCAAACCACCTCGACCACATCGGATAGCGGTACCACCACAGTCGCAAAAGCGATTGTCAGTAGCAGTGTAAGCCCTGGCGATTCGACCAGTGGTCTGATCGCCGGGATTGATGGCCTAAAAGATCTGGATCCCTTTTACGCGATTCCCACCGCGACCTTCCGCTTCAAGAAAACCCTCGGCGACTCGGAGATTCTCGCCAGCCCGAAAATCCGGGTCAAAAACAAGGAGAAGGCCAAGGTGCTGGTCGGGACCAGGGAGCCGACCATTACCGTTACAATTAATGGCGATCAGACCTCGGAAAATGTCCAGTATGTCGATGTTGGCGTCAAGCTCAATGTCGAGCCGAGCATTCAGCTGGATGGCTCCGTCGTGACCAAGCTGGGGCTGGAGGTCAGTAACGTACTCGATCGCACCACCACCGACAGCGGCACGGCGGTGCTGACCATTTCGACCACCAACGCCGATACGGTTTTGACCCTGAAAGATGGCGAGCAGACCATCATCGGCGGGCTGATTCGGGATGACAGGTCGAACACCAAAACCAAGATTCCGCTGCTTGGCGATATCCCGTTTCTTGGCGAACTGTTCACCGACACCGACAAATTCGATGGCAAGCGGGAGATTCTGCTCTCCATCACGCCACACATCGTCAAGGCGGTCAGCTTGCCGCAGATGAGCGAGGCCAGTATCTGGTCCGGCGGTGAGGATGACCTGAAGGATGGGCGCAATTTCGGCACCTTCGCAGATGAGTTCGCGACCGGGCAAAAAGGTCTGGAACCGCAGGTCGACTATCAACCGGAGCAGGATCCTGAGTCTGCGCCGGCCGTGACGCCAGAAACACCGGCACCGCAGCCGCGCAGTTTTGAGCCAGCCGAAACCCCTGGTGAAGAAGTTTTGCCTCAGCCAGAGGCTCAGCAGCTGCCTGCCGGGGCTGGCATAGCTGTTCCGCCTGGTGAGATTGGCGGCCAGGCTCCGCCGGTTGCTTCTCAACAGCCTGCGGTGGCTGTTGCTGAAGTAAGCATTCCGCAACAGCCGCAGCCAGCCGCGATAACTAAGCCGCGCGTTTATGCGCAGAGCCCGCGACTGGTGAAGCCGGGTGAAACCTTCAGCGTGACCTTTTTTGTCGATCAGGTTGAGAGTCTTTTCAGTGCGCCGTTATATGTGCAGTACAACACCCAGGCCTTTGAATTTATCGGCGCGACGGAGGGAAGTTTCTTGAAACAGGGTGCCAGCCCGACGATTTTTACCCACACAGCCCTGGATAGCAGTGGGCGGATTATTGTCGGCCTCAAGCAGGGTGCTGGCGGCAGAGGCGTTTCCGGCAGCGGCGAGCTGTTCAGCATGCAGTTCAAGGCGCTCACTCCTGGTGGTGGCGAGATCGCGCCGACCCGGACCAATTTCCGCAACCCGCGCGGGGAGCGGCTACGCACCGATTCGGCCGGAGTCACGGTTGAGATTGGTGAGTAAGCGGCAATTTCCATGCATCCTCTGCGTCGACTAAATAGTGAGCATCTGGACACTCCGGATGTCACTGTGAGGTTTCCAGCTTGGAAACTGAATAGCGCCGGGCTGTCGCTGATCGAACTGGTGATCGCTATGGCGATCATGGCGATTCTCGCTTCGGTGGTCATCCCCATGGCTGAGGTGACCGTGACCCGCAGCAAGGAATTGGAGCTGCGGCGGAATCTGCGCCTGATCCGAACGGCGATTGATGAGTACAAGGCCGATTACGATAAAGCCAAAGAGGAGAAGAAAATCATCACCGCCGTCAATGAAACCGGCTACCCGAAAGAGCTGGAAGATTTGATTGAGGGGGATGAATGGGGCGGTCTTTATGATTTTCCGCGAAAATATCTGCGGCGAATCCCCACAGATCCATTCGATCTCTATGATGACGGCTGGGGCTTGCGCTCCTATGCCGACGATCCAGACACTACGGTCTGGGGTGGCAATGATATCTACGATGTTTACAGCCAGAGCGATGAGATCGCCCTGGATGGAACCTACTATCGCGACTGGTAATTTTTGATGGTCTCTCGATTCTGGAAAAAATTCACCGGCAAGGGTGGCTTTACCCTCTTCGAACTGCTGGCGGTGATGACGATTATCGGTATTCTGGCGGCGATCGCCATCCCCAGCTATCAGCGCAGCCAGATCAAAGCCCGCGAGGCGGTGCTGGTCGAGGACCTCTACCAGCTGCGCCGGGCGTTGGATGCTTTTTTCGCCGATCAGGGAAAATATCCCGATAGCCTTGATGAGCTGGTCAACAACAAATATATTCGCGACATCCCCGTTGACCCTTTCACCCGGGAGCGGGACAGCTGGGTCTGCGAACCACCGGAACCGGCCGACAACGGCCAATTGGCAGCTGGTGGCTGCTTTGATGTTCACAGTGGCAGCGATCTGGTCGGCTTAAACGGCGAAGCCTACCGGGACTGGTAAGCCTATGATTCAGTTGTTCAACGTAACCAAGAGCTATGGCGGCGAATCGGCTGCGGTCAAGGATTTAAGTATCCAGATACCCAAGGGGGATTTCGTCTATGTGACCGGGGCCTCCGGGGCTGGCAAGTCGACGTTTTTGCGTATGCTTTATGCGGCGGAGAAACCGACCAAAGGGCAGATTCTGATCAACAACCAGAACGTCACGCGCATCAGCAGCAAGCAGATCCCCTTTTTGCGACGTAAAATCGGCGTGGTCTTTCAGGATTTCAAACTGCTGCAAAGCCGCACCGTTTATGAAAATGTTGCATTTGCCCTCGAAGCCCAGGGGAAGAAGCGCTACGAGGTCAGCAAGAAGGTTTATCAGGCGTTAAAGGAAGTCGGCCTGGAACATCGCCTGCAGCGTAAGCCCCTGGAGCTTTCCGGTGGCGAACAGCAGCGTATTGCCATCGCCCGAGCCCTGGTGGTCGATCCACTGATTCTGTTGGCGGATGAACCGAGTGGCAACCTTGATCAGCAGGTCACCCTCGATATCATGGAGCTGTTCAAGCGCGCCAATGCCCGCGGCACCACCGTGCTGCTGGCGACCCACGACCACAGTCTGCAAAAACGTTTTCCCCGCCGGGTAATTACTCTTGACCAGGGCAAACTGGTCGGCGATTATCAACCCGATCAGCTCTGAATCTTTCTCTTTCTCAACCTGCACTCCGGAGGTCCAGCGGTGCTGGAAAATATCCGCTATTTTGTTCGTCGGGCGCTGCGCAACATGCGTCAATGGCCTCTGCTCTGCAGCGCAGCGGTTTTGACCATGGCCGTTGCCCTGGCGACGGTCGCCAGCTTTTTTCTGGTGGTGCTCAATATTGAACAGCTTGCCGCCAGCTGGACTCAAGAGGTTCAGGTGGTTGCCTACCTGGAAAAATCCCCCAAGCCGCAGGAACTTCCTGGACTGCTGCAGACTCTGCAAGCTTTTCCTGAGCTGGAAACAGCCAGATTTGTCTCCCAGGATGAGGCACTGAAGCGCTTTCGCAAGCGCCTTGGGGAGGACGCCAGCTTACTCGAAGGAGTTGACAGAAATATCCTTCCAGCCTCTTTCGAGTTAGGTTTGAAAAAGGAGTTTCGTAACCAGAAGGGGATCGATCAGGTCATTAAAAGGCTGGAAAGCACCATCGAGGTTGACGAGTTACGCTATGGTCAACAGTGGCTGGAGCGATTCAACACCTTTGTCGATATGTTGCGCTTTGTCGGCATGGTGCTCGGTGGCTTTCTTCTGTTTGCCGCCTTATTCATTGTTTCCAACACCATCAAGCTGACCCTTTATGCGCGGCGCGATGAACTGGAAATCATGGCCCTGGTTGGTGCCACCATGCGCTTTATAAAAATTCCCTTTCTGCTCGAAGGAGCACTGCAGGGATTCGCCGGTGGGCTGCTGGCGCTGGTCTTTCTGGCTGGCTCGTTCAAAATCTTGATTGAACAGAGCATCAAATCTTTCTGGCTGACCCCGGCCAATTTTGAGCTGCTGTTTTTGAGCTTTAATCAACAGCTCGGTCTGGTCGCTGCGGGTGTGCTGCTCGGCAGTCTTGGTAGCCTGACCTCTTTGCGGCGTTTTGTGCGTATCTAGGGCCATGAGCAAGCTAAGCTTCTTCTTTCTGCTTTTGGCTGGACTTTCTTTTCCTGCAATGGCTTTCGCCAACCTGCAGGAAAATCGCAGTCAGCTTGAATCTATCCGGAAAAGGATGGAGAGTGTTCAGAGTCGCCTGGCGACCAAGCAACAGGCGGAGACGGCAGTCAACCGTGAATTGGCGGTTCTGCAGCGGACCCTGCGGCAGATCGATGAGCGGATAAAACAGCTACGAAAGCACCAGAAAGTCCTGTCACAGCAGCTTAGAGAGCAGCAGAGTGAGATCGATGGCAGCAAACGGGCCATGCAGAAGATCAGCCGGCGGGTCGAGAAGCGTTTGGTGGCTCTGTATAAAGAGGGTGAGGCTGGTCTGCTGAAAATTCTCTTCTCCACCGACTCACCAACCGAACTGGTGCAGCAATATCAGTATCTGACCCGGGTCCTGGAGGCGGATAAGGTTTTAATTCGCGAATACCGACAAGCACTGCAGCAACATCAGGTTCAATTGACTGCCTATCAGGAATTGAAAATTCAGTGGCAGAACTTAATGGATCAGGAACAGCAGGAACGCCAGACGGTCAAACAGGGCGAGCGTTTGCAGGCGAAAATTCTCAGCCAGGTTCGCTCGGAAAAGGGCCGCTTCAAGCGCGAATTGGCCAATTTGCGGGAGAAGTCCGGGCGCCTGCAGCAGCTGATTAAAAAGCTTGAAGCTGAGGCCAAACAGGCCCGCAGTCGCAAACAGGCTGAGGGCACCGGCTTTGGTGCCGGCAAAAGTCGGCTGAACTGGCCGGTTAAAGGCAAGGTGGTTATTGGTTTTGGCACCCAAAAAGATCCGCAGCTGGGGACCATCTACGAGAGTAACGGCATTGAAATCGCAACCAACGAGGGTCAGCCGATGCATGCCGTGGCTGCTGGTCAGGTCGTCTATGCCGATTGGTTTAAAGGGTATGGCAACCTCATTATCCTCAGTCATCCCGGCGGCTATCATACCCTCTATGCCCAAGCGGCGCGCCTGGCAAGAAAGATTGGCGAGACTGTCAAGGCCGGAGATCTGGTTGCCTACTCCGGGTTGGAAGGGCGAGACAGCATCTATTTTGAAATTCGTTATAATGGGTCACCGGTTGATCCGCTAAAATGGTTAAGACGTCGTTAGACTGCAGAGGAGAATCCCATGGCTCGTTTCAGACGCCTGCTGTTCATTTTTATTCTGTTACTCGGTTTGGTTCTGCCGTACGGCTATTTCACTCACCCGGCCGCAGCTGATCAAGACGCGGATTACCAGACCCTGGAACTGTTCACCGACGTTTTATCGATTATTCGCAAAAGTTATGTCGAGGAGGTCGATCTGAACGAACTGATTTATGGCGCCATCCGCGGCATGCTGGTGACCCTGGACCCGCACAGCAGCTTTTTAACGCCGGAGATGTATCAGGAAATGAAAGACGATACCCATGGCGAATTCGGCGGCCTGGGAATTGAAATTACCATCAAGGATGGCATTTTGACGGTTGTCTCACCGATTGAGGACACCCCGGCCTTCAAGGCAGGGATCAAAGCCGGGGATCAGATTCTGCAGATCGCCGATACGCCGACCAAGGATATGGAAATCATGGAGGCGGTCCGGCTGATGCGGGGCGCCAAAGGTGAGTCGATCAATCTGACCATCTGGCGGCCTGAGTTTGAAAAACCTCAGGTTTTTACCATTACCCGAGATATCATCCATCTGCAAAGTGTCAAAAGCCGGCTGCTCGATGACGGCTATGGTTATGTCCGGCTGGCCCAGTTCCAGGCGCGCACCGGAGCCGATCTGCATGACCATTTACTAAAGCTGAAACAGGTCAATGGCGCTGACCTGAATGGATTGATTCTCGATCTGCGGAACAATCCCGGGGGCTTGCTTGATCAGGCTGTCGCGGTCTCCGATCTGTTTCTGGAGGAGGGTCTGATCGTCTATACCGAGGGCCGTGAAGAAGGCAGCCAGTTGCGCTTCAATGCCCAGCTTCAGGGGACTGAGCCGAACTATCCGCTGGTCGTGCTCATCAACGGTGGCAGCGCCAGCGCCTCGGAGATTGTCGCTGGCGCGCTGCATGACCGTGATCGGGCGGTTATCATCGGTGAACGCAGTTTTGGCAAGGGGTCGGTGCAGACAGTGATCCCGCTGGGCGAGGAAACCGGCTTGCGGCTGACCACTGCTCGATATTACACACCGAATGGGATCTCTATCCAGGCACGGGGGATCAGCCCGGATATCCTGGTGCCGCCAAGCGCCATCGATCAAACTGCCGATGGGCGGCAAATGCGGGAAAAAGACCTTCAGAACCACTTCCAGCCGCTTTCCAATCAACAACCGGAGAGCGAGGAGCCTGGGACCAGCTTATTGACCGAGGAGGATCGCCAGGATTACCAGTTGATGCGTGCTCTGGACTTGCTCAAGGGGCTTGAAATTCTGCAACGCCAGCAGTCTGCGGCCTGAGAAAAAACTGCTTCAGGTGCATATGCTTCTCTCTTGCAATAGATCGTGTAAATAGATGACTGCCAAAAAGAAATCTTCCGTCAGGAAAAAGAACATTCGCAAAAAGCCGGCATTGTTGACCGGCCAAAAACTGAAAATCCTGCTCGCCAGCATTTTTTTGCTGGTTTTCGTTGCGGTATGCCTGTTTACCCTTGTGGTTTTGCGGGAAAGCTATTTTTCGCCGCGGGGCGAATTTGCTTACGAGGAAAAGCCGCTTCCGCAAATCCAACCTGAGCCAGCGCCGAAACAACCGATCTATGGCTATCAACAGATTCTCCAGGTGATCGAAAATGAGCTGCTCAGCGGTCGGGATTCAGAAGGCTGGAAAAAACTTTCCAACGAGGGGGAGGTTCAGCGTTTGCAGGTGTTCGGCGATTACCCCCCGGCCGACCGGTTGACCGACCTCGCCTCGCAGTTGACTGCTACCGGGGCCCCTGTCCAGCTGGACCTGCAACCGCGCAAGGGACAGATCAATCTTTTTTGGCAAGGTGAGCTTCGCCTCAATCTTCGTTACCGGGTCCCGCTGGAAGTCAAGAGCTCCAGGCCAAAGATAGCGGTCATCATGGATGATATGGGGCGCTCACTGAAAACCTTCGAAACCCTGCTTGAGCTTGACCTGTTGATCACCCCGGCAATCCTGCCGGAGAGTGAAAAAGCGACCCGGGCGGCCAGACTGCTGCAGCGGGCAGGTCGCGAATATATGATCCATATGCCGATGCAGCCGAAAAGTTACCCAAGAGCAAACCCGGGTCCCAATGCCCTCCTGCTTGGGCAGACGGAGCAGGAAATCCGCCAGCTGGTACGCCGCTACATCGATCTTGTCCCAGGGGCGGTCGGTGGAAATAACCACATGGGCTCAAGATATACCGAAGAGAGGGAGCCGATGCGGATTGTGCTCGATGAACTGCGGCAGAGCGGCCAGTTCTTTATTGACAGCAAAACCATCGCCGGCTCGGTTGCCTATGATGAAGCCAGAAAAATGGGCCTGCCGACGGCAGTGCGCAACATCTTCCTCGATAACGAGGAGGATGTCGGCTACATTCGTCGCCAGATCCGTGAGATGGTGCGCCTTTCCGATGTCAAAGGCGAGGTGATCGCCATCTGCCACCCCTATCCGGAGACAATCGAAGCGTTCCGCCAGGAACTGGCCTGGTTGAAGCAGCAGCAGATCGATTTTGTTCCGGCCTCTGCTTTGACCCGCATGTATTAATCCTATCTGGCTATGCACTTCGCTCAACCAATCGGCGAAACGGGCTCAGCTTTCCCATTTCCAGGGCCGTATGAACCCATCCCTGGGGATTGTCGCCATCCAGGCGACGGACACCCTTGCAAAGGAACATCTGAGCCCGGTCCCAGGCCAGCGGAGTAAAGTGCATATCCAAATAACCCTGACAGCAGATTTGTAAAAAATAGGGAAAGGTAAAGCGTTTGTCATCTCATCCGCAGATTATTTCAGTTTCCGCACTTGTCAGCCTGCTGCAGGAGACAGTCGAAGATAATTTCGTCGAAGTCCTGGTGCAGGGCGAGCTGGCCAGCTTTACCCGCCCGGCCTCCGGTCACTGCTACTTTACTCTGAAGGATCAGCGGGCGCAGCTGCGTTGCGCCATGTTTCGCAGCGCGGCACGGACAATGCGCTTTGAACCTGAAAGCGGCATGGAGGTTATCTGCCGCGGGCGCGTGTCGATCTATCCGCAACGGGGCGAACTCCAGCTGATCGTCGAAGCCCTGGAACCGGTCGGTCAAGGTGGTTTGCAGTTGGCTTTCGAGCAGCTGCAGGCCAAGCTGCAGCAGGAAGGGTTGTTTGCCCAGGAGCGGAAAAAGCCTCTGCCAAAATTTCCTCGGCAGATTGGCGTTGTGACCTCGGCAACCGGCGCCGCGCTGCATGATATTCTTAATGTGTTGCAACGCCGCTCTGCTGGCGTCAAGGTATTGCTGCGCGCAGTCCGCGTGCAGGGGGAGGGGGCCGCGGAAGAGATCAGTGCTGCGATCGCCGATCTTAATCGAGAAGGGAGCTGCGAGGTTTTGCTGGTTGGTCGTGGCGGCGGTTCGCGCGAGGATCTTTGGGCATTCAATGAGGAATCGGTCGCGCGGGCTATCGCTGCCTCGAAAATTCCCATTATCTCCGCCGTCGGACATGAAGTCGATGTTTCCATTGCCGATCTGGTCGCTGATCTGCGCGCCGCGACGCCGAGTGCTGCTGCCGAGCTGGTGGTACAGAATCGCCTCGATCTGGAGAGGCATCTTGACCAGCTGGTTTTGCGCCTGGCGGGTCAGATGCGTGGCAACCTGCAGCTTTGGAGGAGTCGCCTGCAGGGATTGGAAAAACGTCTCCGAGGTCCGGTCGATCAACTGCGTCTGCAGCGCCTCAGACTTGAGCAGCTGACCGAGCAGCTTTACCGTGGCCTGCAGACCCAGTTGCAGCGTTCTCAGCAGCAACTTGCCGGCCTGGCGACCCGGCTTGACGACCTGTCACCTCTAACCGTGCTGGGACGCGGGTATGCCATCGTCCATGTTGAGGAGACCGGCGAGATCCTGCGCGATGCCGACCAGGTGAAAGAGGGAAATCGACTTCGCTTGCAGCTGCAAAGCAGTGAGGTTCGTGCTATCGTCGGTGAAACGGAAAAAACCGACTGATTTTCTTGCCTGCGGGGGTTGACGTTGACTTCGGCCGCTGGCGATAATAAGTCTTTTATTCATTTTGGGTGGAAATATTCTCATGGCAGCAAAAAAAGGCTTCGAAGCCGCCCTGGATAAACTTGAGCGTGCGGTCAACCAATTGGAAAGCGGAGAACTCTCCCTTGATCAGTCCCTCAAGGTCTTTGCCGATGGCGTCAAACAAGCGGAGATCTGCCGTAAATCGTTAACTGATGTTGAGTTGCAGGTGGAGCAATTGTTGAAAAAGGATGATGACAGTCTGCAGCGGGAGAAATTTGATGGCGAACTCTGAGTGGCAATTGCAGGCCTACCTGCAGGAACGTATTCAGTTGGCGGAATCAGCACTGGATCGGTTTTTGCCTGCCGTCGACATGCTGCCCGCCAGTCTGCACGATGCCATGCGCTATTCGGTTTTTGCCGGGGGCAAGCGGATTCGCCCGATTCTGATGATGGCTGCCTGCGAAGCGGTCGGCGGTTCGCCGCACCAGGTCCTGCCTGCAGCTTGCGCCATTGAAATGATCCACAGCTATTCACTGATTCATGACGACCTGCCGGCGATGGACGACGATGATTTTCGCCGTGGCAAGCCGACCAACCACAAGGTGTATGGCGAAGCGATCGCGATCCTGGCGGGTGATGGCCTGTTGACCGAAGCGTTTCTGCTGCTTTCCAACCCCGATGTTTTCAAAGATCTGTCGACCGAGGCTCGTCGCGAGGTGATCCATCTGCTGGCGCGCAGCTCCGGTTCCCGGGGGATGGTCGGCGGCCAGGTGGTCGATATGGAGTCGGAAGGTCAGCCGATTGATCTGCCGACCCTCGAATATATCCACACCCACAAGACTGGCGCGTTGATCCTGGCGGCGATCGAATCGGGCGCGATTATCGGCGGCGCTGATGCGCAGCAGCGGCGGGCACTCTGCCGCTATGGCGAGGCTGCCGGGCTGGCTTTTCAGGTCGCTGATGACATTCTCGATATCGTTGCCGACCAGCAGGAGTTGGGCAAGGATGTCGGCAGCGACCAGCAGCGTGGCAAGGCGACCTACCCGGCGCTGCTGGGCCTGGATGGCGCGCGTGAGAGGGCCCGCGAGTTACGGGATATCGCATTTTCTTCTCTGGAGATTTTCGATGCTTCGGCCAGGCCGCTGCGCGAGATCGCCAGTTATATTGTTGATCGTTCGTTTTAGGGAGAGATAAGCCACCCGCGGGTGGCGCTGTGCCGGGCAGCACAGACAAATGAGGGACATTATGGGCAGTATTCTTAAGCACTTAACATCTCCGGCCGAGCTAAAACAGCTCAGTAAAGCTGAGCTGACTCAGCTGGCCGAGGAATTGCGCGAGCAGATTATTTCGACTGTGGCGGTCAATGGCGGTCACCTGGGGAGTTCCCTGGGGGTGATCGAGCTGAGCATCGCTCTGCATCGCGTCTTCAATTCACCTGCTGACCGGATCATCTGGGATGTTGGTCACCAGGCTTACGCGCACAAGCTGCTGACCGGGCGTCTGGAGCAGTTTCACACCTTGCGGCAACTGGAAGGCATCAGCGGCTTTCCGAAACGTAAAGAAAGCGAGCACGACGCTTTTGATGTCGGTCATTCGAGCACCTCGATCTCTGCGGCTCTGGGGATGGCCGCCGGGGTTGAGTTGAATAACGGAGACGAAAGGGTGATTGCGGTCATCGGCGACGGCTCGCTGACCGCCGGGATGGCCTTTGAGGCCCTCAATCACGCCGGACATCTCAAGCAGAAGATGATCGTCATCCTCAACGACAATGAGATGTCGATTTCACCCAACGTTGGCGCACTTTCTTCCTTTTTGAGCCGTAAGATGAGCAGTGATTCCTTTTTGCGCTTCAAAAAAGAGACGGAAAACTTTCTCAGCCATGTGCCCGGTTTCGGCCGTGAGCTGGTGAACCTGGCGAAACGCACCGAGGAGTCGATCAAGGGTTTCATCACCCCGGGGATGCTCTTTGAAGGCTTCGGCTTCGATTACTTCGGTCCCATCAATGGGCACAACCTCGATGAGTTGATGGTCACCCTGGAGAATGTCTCGCATATCGAAGGCCCTGTGCTATTGCATGTCGCGACCCAAAAAGGCAAGGGTTACCAGCCGGCCGAGCAGAACCCACCCAAGTACCATGGGGTCGGTCCTTTCGATAAAGCCACCGGCGAAGTGCAGAGGGGCAAGTCGGGCAGTACCGCCTCCTATACCGGCGTCTTTGGTGACACCCTGGTTGAAATGGCCCGGGAGGATTCCCGCATTGTGGCGATTACTGCCGCGATGGCCGAAGGGACTGGCTTGAAAGAATTCTCCGAAACCTTCCCGGAACGCTTCTATGATGTCGGCATTGCCGAACAGCACGCAGTGACTTTTGCGGCCGGTCTGGCTTGCCGCGGCTTACGCCCGGTCGTCACCATCTATTCAACATTCATGCAGCGTGCCTATGACCAGGCGCTGCACGATGTCTGTCTGCAGAATCTGCCAGTGACCTTTGCCATGGACCGTGGCGGTCTGGTTGGCGCCGATGGGCCAACCCATCATGGCGTGTTTGACTACTCTTTTATGCGTCATATTCCCAATCTGACGTTTATGGTGCCGCGCAACGAAGTTGAATTGCGCCGGGCGATGAAGACGGCCAGCCTCACCGATGGCCCCTGTGCATACCGTTACCCGCGTGGTAACGGTGAAGGTTTGCCGCTGGACGGTCCGATTCTACCTTTACCGATCGGTAAAGGAGAGCTGCTCAGGGAAGGGCAGGACGGCTTGATAATCGCCGTCGGCACCATGGTCGGCGAAGCGCTGCAGGCCGCTGAACAGCTTGCTGAGCAAGGAATCGAAATGGCGGTCGCCGATGCTCGTTTTATCAAGCCCCTTGACGAGGAGCTGATTATCGAGCAGGCCGGCAAGGTGCCGCTGGTCGTCACTGCGGAAGAGAATGCTTTGCAGGGCGGCTTCGGTTCGGCCGTCCTGGAATTACTGGCTGACGCCGATGTGCATCCGCGCATCCTGCGGATCGGCATTCCAGATCAGTTCATCGAGCAGGGCACCCAGGGCGAGTTGAGAAAAATGCTCGGCCTTAATGCTGAGGGAATTGCCGAAAAGGTCAAGCAGGCCCTCGACTATCCCCAGTCACAAATTATCGCAGGTTGAATCTAACCGCAATTGAACCGTCGTCTGCCCCAAGGCGGCGGTTCAATTGTCGCCCAATTGACTTTGCCACCAGGGTTGCTGTACGAAGCGATAGATTTTGCGATCCACCCGAATCACCGGAAAACCCTCTATCTCCCCACAAACTTCAAGCTGGTCCCCCTTGCCCGGAACCTCAAACGGCTCAAAGCGGTCGTTTTGTTGCAGATAAAAGCCCAACTCACGATTCAAGCGAGCGGCAATCAGCACACCCTGTTCGGTTTGGCGCAGCGAACGAACATCGCTGATACCGGTCTCGGCCTGCCAGTTGCGGCCGCTGTCGGCACTGTGCCAGAGCGTCCCCCGGTTAAATTCATTGTCTGGAAAACCAAGCCAGAGCTTATTTGCGCTGGCGAACACCGGCAATCCCTCGGAGGGATGCGAGGTGCGTCCATAATCCTGCCAGCGAGAGTAGTCGATCGGCTTCCAGAACACCTCCAGAGTCCTCTCCAGACCATTGACGCGAACCTTGCTGAGAGCAATCTCGCCGCCTCCCATTGGATCGTCAAAGGGCACAATTTCTGCCGACTCAGTGATTTTGATACAGGTTCCAGGTTGCGGCTCGCCGATCCAGCCGGAGCTTCCACGGCAATTTTCACCAAGCCGACCGGCGACCGGGGCTGGTAGCAGGCGACCACGGGGGACCAGTCTTTCATTCAGCACTTCTGTGCTTGCGGCAGTGGAAAAGATTTTCCGCTGGACCTGAACGATATTTTTAATCGCCTGAGGCTCGTTCATCTGGTAAACGGCGATGCCATCATCCAGGCTGTCGCAGCCCACCACCGCTGGCCCTTCAGGGGTGACGTCCCGCCAAATCTGCACTGGAGACCAGGCAGCGGCGAATCCGACCAGGAGTAAAACGGCGGCAAAACGAAAGAAATTTTTGCGGCGGCGCTGGCGGTCAAGGGGCAAGAGTGCCCGGAAATCAAATCCGGCTGCTGCGGCGACCACCCTGACCAGCTCAACCCGTGTCTTGCGGCGCGGAAAAAACCAGCACCAACCCCTTCGGAGATCAGCCCAGCGAAGTTCCTGACCCGTCAGTGGGGGAGGGAGGTTGTCGGGCGGTTCAGCGGCCATCAGCAACGGTAGGATCGGTCGTTGCGGAGCCAGGGAGCGGTAGGCCTCTATTTCCCGTTCGACCCAGGTTGAGCGTGCTGCCGCATCAGAACAGCAGACCAGCAGGCAGCCGGAATCCGCCAGCGCCGACCGCAGCTGCTCTGGAAGTTCGCCACCGGAGATATCTGTTTCATCACGATAGATACGCAGTCTGCGTCCGTCGGGGAGCCGATAGCGCTCCAGAAACCTCTGGACCCGAGCGACGGCAGAGGCATCCTCGGAGCTGTAGGAGAGGAAAGCATCCCAGGTGAATGTTTGACGGTCTTTATTGGTCAGAATAGTTACTCCTTAGGCGCCATGTGACAAAACTATAGCATTGCCATCTACGGCTTCAAAGAGCTCCAGGCGAGTCTAAAAGCGCAAGGCTGTTGCCAGGGCAGTATCCTGGCCTTGAGCTCTTCGGGTCTGCTGCAGCTGAGAAGAAGGGGGCGAAAATCTAACTCGTGAGCATCAAAAAACTCCGGATGCCACTGTGTGGTTTCCAGATTGGAAACAAGCAATTTTTTGCAAGGCCGCAGATTGAACCAGAGATTGCGAAAAAGGGCCGTTTCCAAATGGAAACTAACTCGAGTGAGGCTTCAGAGATGTCGTCACGACGACTTCCCCATGCAGGGTTTTGTGTACCGGGCAGCGTTCGGCAATCTGGAGGAGTTTCTCGCGTTGTTCATCGCTGAGCGCGCCGATCAACTCTAACTCGCGATGGAAGCGATCAATCTTGCCATTGCTGGTTTCGCAGCTTTGGCAATCTTCAGCATGGATCTTCGCGTGGGTCAAACGCGCGATCGCTGATTCAAGCGGCCACTTTTTACGCCTGGCGTACATCTGCAGGGTCATGCTGGTGCAGGCTCCCAGGGAGACCAGAAGATAGTCATAGGGGGTCGGCCCGCGATTGGTGCCGCCGTAACTGAGCGGTTCATCGGCGATCAGAGGGTGACCGTTGGCGAAGATTTCGGTGAAAAAGCCTTCCGCGCCGGTGCGCACGGTGACGCGATTATCGATGACTGAGGACTGAATTCCAGGCCTGGCGAGGAGCTGCAGGTAGCGGCCTGCCCAGCTGGCGATCATCTGGCCTGCGTAGAGAGCATCACTTTCGCGGGAGAGGAGATGATCGGCATCATCGAGGCTGATATAGGATTTGGGATGTTTGGCGGCCTGATAGATTCTGGCGGCATTCTGGATGCCGACGATTTGATCGATGGGTGAGTGCATGACCAGCAGCGCAGCCTTAAGATGCTGGATATTTTCCTCAACCTGATGTTCGTCGAGATCACGTAAAAACTGTTCCCGGATGGTGAACTGACGACCGGCAAGCGTAACGCTGGCTTCACCGGCACGGCTGAGTTGCTCCTTGTTCTCGGCAAACAGGTTGGCTACATGCTCCGGGTCGAACGGGGCCGCGAGGGTAACGACTGCGCGAACCGCGGGCAGTTGATTGGCCGCCTGTAAAACGGCTGATCCGCCGAAGGAATGGCCTATCAGCAGGCTCGGTGCCGCCTGTTCCCGTTCCAGCCAGGTTGCGGCGGCAACCAGATCGGCAATGTTTGAGCTTAAATTGGTCTCGGAAAAATCTCCTTCGCTTTGTCCCAGGCCGGTGAAGTCAAAACGCAGCACGGCGATTTTCTCCCGGCACAGAGCCCGGGAGATATGACTGATCGCCTTGAGATTTTTGCCGCAGGTAAAACAGTGCGCAAACAGCGCCCAAGCCAAAGGGGCTTCATCTTCAGGCAGGTCGATTTTCCCGGAAAGCAGTTGACCTTCAGCGTTGGGGAACCTGACCCGGGAACTTTTCATGGTTTACGTTTAACGATGTTGATGGAATTTAACAGCTGCTCAGCTTTTTCCTGGTCGCCCGGATCCTTTTTAAAATCGGTGAAATAAAAATAGAACCAGTAGGGTGAAATAAAACCGATCACACCGGAGAAGTGCATCTCTTCTTCATGATGCCGATAGCCGGCGTCATAGCGGTACGCGTACCAGGCGCCTGAAACGGTGGTTTCCTGGCTTTCCCCCTGTAATCCGGTGACCCCTTCTTCCTGCTCCAGGGATTGACCGGCATACTCAGCAGAGAGTTTGATCGCCTTTTTGCTTGGCGCCTTTTCGCCGGCCCGCAGCATGCTGAAATCGAGGGTCATATGGGCGTTGGTTTGCGGGTTGTAGATGATCACCTCATTCGAAGCCATGCGTTTTTCTGCTGCTTCAATTAACTGCTCCTGGCCGGGAAGGGTACCGGTTTTTTCAAGGGTTTCATGGCCGATGTGTTCAGCCAGAATCTCCAGCAATGGCTCTGGCGGTTCGCTCGCTTTGACCCAACCTTGCGGGATGTCGAAGACTATCGATGTCAGGTTGGAAATATGTACCGTTTCGGCGATAGACAGAGCAGGGAACAGGGCCAGAGACAGCAACAGCGCCAGAGCTTTTCGCATTTTATCCTCCATGGAAAGATCAATTCTCATGTGAAAGCTTAACCGGCAGAGGGCACTTGTCAACATGGGTTTTTACTGCTTAACTCGGCGATATTTTTATAGCAAAAATCTTTTTTCCTGATTGCGTGTAGACTGTTTACGTGGCATTTATTGAGGACAACAGGGAATTGCTCCACTTTGACCAAGGAGTTTAATTAGATGGCGCGTAAAGTTTTCATTGCTGCGACCGGGATGAACAGTGGCAAGACAACCACCAGCCTGTCGCTGATGCATATGGCCCGAAAGAAATACGATCGGGTCGGATTTATCAAGCCAATCGGTCCCAAGCCGGCAGAATACAAAGGCTTTGTTGCTGACAAGGATGCAATTTTGATGGCCAGGGTCTTCGGCCTGGAAGAAGATCTGCCCTTGATGTCACCCTTCGTCCTGCAGCAGGGTGATACCCGCCGGGTGCTGGATGGCGAACTGCAGCGAGAGCAGATCTTCGATAAAATGTTTTCCGCCATCCGCGAGCTGGAAGAAAAAAATGATCTGCTTATTATTGAGGGGGCCGGGCATACTGGAGTCGGCTCGTTGCTCGGATGCAACAATGCCCGGATCGCCCGGGAGTCTAACGCCCCGGTTCTAATGGTCACTGGTGGTGGTTTGGGCAATGTTGTTGATGCCACGCATATGAACCTGGCCTTGTTTCAGAAAGAGCGGGCCAACGTTAAAGCCATCCTGGTCAATAAAATTATTCCGCAAAAACGAGATCAAACCCTTAAATACCTCAATCTGGCCTTTGCAACCGAGGGGATTAAAGTTATCGGCGGGTTCAATTATCAGCCAATTCTTGCCAATCCAACCCTCAGGCGAATTGCCAATGTGCTAAATATTGAACTCAGGGCGACCGATGAGGAAGCACAGCGTATTGTGCATAATGTTCAGATCGGTGCTGCTTCGGCCCAGCGGGTTGCAGAGCTCTTGCAGGATTCGACGCTGGTGATCGTGAACAGCAGCCGGGATGAATTGATGGTCACTTTGGCCAACCTGTATAAGATCGATGAGTATGCGGAAAAAATTGCCGGGATTATTATTCCCGGGGTCGGTGAAATCAGCACCATTACGCAGAAGATCATCGACAGCAGTGGAGTGCCCTACATGCGCGCCGGGCGCACCTCGTCAAAGGTCTTTGAGATTATCAGAGATGATGTTTCGAAAATTATGGCTGAGGATCAGCACAAAATTAAATTAATAACCGATCTGGCTGAAAAGCGTTTTGACTTCAGCAGCATCGATGCTCTTCTGGATGACTAGCCGTAGGAGATTCTATGTTAATACGGGTCCGCTACAAGGATGGCAGAATCGATCTGGTTCCATCGAAAAAACTTGATGAGCTGATCGTGATGAGTGAGATTGAAGAATTTGAACGCTCAACCGGTTGGGTCACCCTGGGCAAGGATCCAATTCGCAGCTCGCTGCGAGGCCATTACCGCGGACCAGAGCGACGTCATTCTGGTACCGGGCAGCCGTTGGTCAGAAGCAGTGAAGAAAATTGAGTGGTATTCGCTTTTCCCTTTCTGCTATATTTCGCATCTGGTTTTGGCTGACCGGGTTCTGATCCGGCAGCTTGTTAGGCCTGAGATGCAGAAAGGAGAGGCTTGCTATGCTGATCCGCGTTCGTTACAGCACGGGAAAAATCAAGGAGGTTCAGCCGCGTAAATTACAGAAACTGATTGAGAAGAGAAAGATTGTTCAATTTTTGCGGTCGAACGGTTGGGTAACAGTCGGTTACGACCCGATCCGGACGGTCTCTCGGAGTCAATACCCTGGTCCAGAGCGGCGGACCTGAAAAATTTATTTTTGAGATGAGATAACCCGGCCTTCGCCGGGTTTTTTCTTGCAGCTCTGTTTTCTTCTAGCAAATCAAGGACGCACTGAAGAAAGTAACCTGCTGATCTAGCGATGAAAATAATTCTTCCTCCCTTTTCACCTCGGTAAAATGCTGCTATCCTGAATGAACATTTGCAGAGGAGGTTGGCGATGAGGGATGTTGCTGTTGTTTACCAAGACGGAATGATGGATATGGTTCAACCACAAATTCTCCAAAAGCTGATCGAGAGCGATGAGATTGTGAAATTTCAAAGGACCGATGGTTGGGTCTATCCGGGCATCGATCCAGTTCGCCGTTTTTCCCGGTCCTCATATCGCGGTCCGGAACGCCGTGGGCTCAATTCTTAAAGTGCGAAGAACATTTTCTAGACGGTAAAAGCAGGCCCATCCATTCAATCGGATGGGCCTGCGTATTTCAAGGTTGCGATTTCACCAGGAGTTGACGATATTTCTCCAGCTGCTGTTTGACCCGGCGGCGATTTTCAGGACCGATGCGGAGCAGGAGCTTTTGCCCTGCTGAGCGGTTTTCCAGGGCCGGATCGGCGAAAGTGTAATTCACCACTGGCTGAGCCAGCTGGATAGGCTCCGGCGGCTCGGGTGTTTCCAGCAGGTGATCGATGACAAACACGAGACGATCATTGAAGTAGGCCTTGGGGTAGCCCAACTTTTTGTAGGCTTCCTGAAAAAGCGGGTAGAAGTAAGAATAGGTTTTTACCGCCAGTTCAGGATTTATCGCCTCAAAAAGTTCAACGTATTTCTCATAGCGTTTATGATTACGACTGGTTGTTACTGGTGCCTCCGCGCTACCGGAGACAAGGAAGCGGCTGTCCAGACGTTTTAACGGCAAATGGTCCTTGGCTAATTGTTTTTCCGGCAGATTGTTTATAATTGCGACGGTTTTCGGAATGAAATTGTTCAACTCCAAAAGCTTTAGATTGCCTTTTTCATCGATGAGGTCAGTAAAAACCTCCCGTATCGGGGCATCACTCTGCGACAAGGGTGGCAATTTTTCCGGGAATGACAGAGGGGAAGTTTCCTCTTCAACGCCAGCTTCTGTCGCCCCCTCTTCTGGGACTGGCTGGGGAACTGGATAATGGACAATCGCCTTGCGCTCTTCTTCTACGCTGGCCGGTTGATCTTCCGTTTGCTCAAACGAGAGGGTTTCAGGTTCATCCCGGCTGAAAATGGAATAAAGTAAAAAACCGATCAAAACGGCTAATAACAAAATAATCAGGTTGGTTTTTTTCATCAGGCAGGCTCCTGTGGCAGATAGGTCCTTATAATCTTACACCTTTTCCAGTAAATTTCTAGTTGGCAAAGAGGACTTGAGTTGCCTATCATTTGTGCTACTTTTATCGTTGAATTGTAACTGGTTGGCATCCGGAAACCCCGGATGGCACGCTGCGCGTTTCTGATCTGGAAACCAGCAATTTTTTGTCAAATCAAGGAAATCAAGCAATTGCGCGGAGGCGTAGTACTTTACGCCGCACAAGCGATTGCGCCAATTGACGCCGAGTTGGCAAAAAAGGGCGGCTTCCGGACAGGAACTAATCTATGGTCTCTATCTATAGCTTTGGGCCCATTGGCGCGGTCGCTTGGAAAAGGAGGGCAGAATGTATATCAAGGTGAGATATCCCGACGAGTCCGAGGAGCTGGTGCGCCCCTCCTTATTGCAGTACTTGATTGAAACGGAGAAAATACGCGAGTTCGAGAGGCAGAGTGGCTGGGTCGTGGTGGGAGTCGATCCGGTTCGCGACCCGCGGCCGAAAATCTATAGTGGCCCGGAGCGACGAAAAGTCAGTTATTCTCTTTAAATGGATAAAAAAGACTGTTGAGTAATGGACCTATCCGAAAATGGGTAGGTCTTTTCATGTCGCCAAGCGGGGGGTTTGTTGCTAGGATAAGGATCGTTTTTCTTTTGCAGGAGTAATCTATGCGCACATCCAATCCAATGATGAAAGAAAAGGTCTTTACCCAGTCCTTACCGGGTGCAGAGACGATGAGCTTACAGGGCACCGTCAACAAGACCGTGACTCTGCTTGCGTTACTGGTGATTGGTGCCGGCTGGACCTGGAACCTGTTTTACAATCAGGGTCAGCAAGCGGTCATGCCCTGGATGATGACCGGCCTGATCGGCGGTTTCATTGTTGCCATGGTGGCAATTTTCAAGCAGACCTGGGCCCCTGTTCTGGCTCCGGCCTATGCCATTCTCGAAGGGTTGGCTCTTGGTGGAATATCGGCCTTTTTCGAAGTTCGTTTTCCAGGGATCGTCATCCAGGCGGTCGCTTTAACCTTTGGTGTGCTGTTCTGTCTGCTGTTGGCCTATAAATCAGGTTTAATCAAGGTGACGGAAAACTTTCGCCTTGGAATCGTCGCGGCGACCGGCGGGATCATGGTGGTTTACCTGATCGGTTTTGTCGGCAGTTTTTTTGGTTGGCAGATGCCTTACATTCACGAGTCCGGCTGGATCGGCATCGGCTTCAGCCTGTTTGTCGTGGTGATCGCTTCATTGAACCTGGTCCTGGATTTTGACTTTATTGAGCGGGGGGACGGTGTCGCGCCCAAATATATTGAATGGTATGCAGCCTTCGGACTGATTGTCACCCTGGTCTGGCTCTACCTGGAGCTGCTGAGGCTGCTCGCGAAACTGCGGGAGCGCTAGCAGAACAGATGGCAAACTATACCTATCATCCAACACCAAAATTTTTGGCCAAAATGAAAAAAATCGCCAAGCTCAACCGACCCGGTTATCAGCGGATTCAGCGCGTCATTCAGCGCCTGCTCAGGGCGCCGGATGATGCTGATGGAATGATGCATGGCTTGCATCACGGGCGGTATAAAAAATATGTCGGCCGGCGCGACTATCGGCTGATTTATCACTGGTGTGAAATCTGTCGCAACGAAGGCAAAAAACTCGCGGATGAATGCGGACTCTGCGACAAGGTAGCCGATAACAGCGTGATATTTTTTGATGTCTACCACAAGAACGAACTTGCCGACCTGAAAAACCAGCTTTAGAGCTTCAGCTTTACATGCAATCCCTTCTTGCAGAAATTCAAACCCATCTTCCCCATGGTGGAGAGTCGCGGCGCCTTTTTCACGGCCGTGGGCATTGTTTCCCCGGCTATGATGATCTCCTCATCGATTGGTTTCAGCCGGTCATCCTGATAACCCTCTATCGAGCCCGGGGCGCTGAATGGTTGCAGCAGCTGGTCCAGGTGTTGCGGCAGGTTATTCCTCAGGCAGAAGGGATTTTGCTGCAGGAACGGTTTGTGCGAAATTCCCCCAGCCGTCTGCTCTGGGGCTGTTTGCCGGAGGATGTTGTTGCCGTTGAAGCCGGTCTGAGCTATCGGCTGCGCTTAGCTGACGCCCAGAATATCGGATTTTTTATTGATATGGCAGCCGGACGCCAGCTGGTGCGGGAGCGGTCGGAACAGAAAAGAGTCTTGAATCTTTTTGCCTACACCTGCAGTTTTTCCGTTGCGGCACTTGCTGGCGGGGCCAGGCAGGTGGTTAATCTGGATATGAATCGCAGCGCTTTGGAGTTGGGGCGTTATAATCACCGGTTGAATGGCCTGGATAAGCGAGGTGTCAGTTTCTTGCCTCTGGAGCTGTTCCGCAGCTTCAGCAAATTGCGCAAACTGGGTCCCTTCGACCTGATTGTCTGCGATCCGCCGGCCTCCCAGGGGAAAAGTTTTAATGCCGAACGGGATTGGCCGAAATTGCTGCGCCGCTTGCCAGAATTATTGGCACCTGGTGGGGAGGTCCTCGCCTGTCTGAACGCGCATTTTTTATCTCCCGATTTTATCCAAAGTCAGTTTGCCGAGCTCTTGCCGGCGGCACAGTTAGCTGAAGCGTTGCAGCCTGGCCCTGATTTCCCTGAGTCAGCGCCGGAAAAAGGGCTCTGGATTATGCACTATCAGCTGGCTGAATAAGCTGGTATTCGGCTCTTACCTCTCAAGTCCGGCTTTCCCGCAGAGCGCGGCGCCGCAGCCATTTCTCCCCGCCTATCACGCAGTAGATCAGCAAACCACCGGCAAAAACCCAGCCCCATTCAAGAAGGGTGATAGGTGCGGTTCCAAAGAGGCGATTCATCATTGGAGAGTAGGTAAAAAATATTTGCAGCAGGGCCATGATTGTGACCCCGCCAATCAGCCAGCGGTTGGAAAAAATCCCCAGAGCAAACATCGAGTAGCGCAGCGAGCGACAATTAAACAGATAAAAAAGCTCTCCGAAAACAAACATATTGACGGCAACGGTGCGGGCGGTTTCGATGCTTTGGCCATGCAGCAGGGCATATTCGAACAGCCCGAAGGCGCCAAGCAGCAGCATCAGGCTGACCAGACCGATACGGAAAGCAAGAACCCGGGTCAGGACCGGTGTGTCCGGTCGTCTTGGTGGACGTTCCATGATCCCCGGCTCCTTATTCTCGAAGGCTAGCATCAGCCCGAGCAGCACGGCCGTGGTCATATTAATCCAGAGAATCTGGACCGGGGTGATCGGAAGGGCCACACCAGCAAAAACTGCCACCAGGATGACCAGACCCTCGCCGATATTGGTCGGCAGAGTCCAGGTGATAAATCTGATCAGGTTGTCAAAGACCGCCCGGCCTTCTTCGACGGCGGCCTGAATGGTGGAGAAATTGTCATCGGTGAGCACCATGTCGGCAGCTTCCTTGGCCACCTCGGTGCCGCTGATGCCCATCGCAATACCGATGTCCGCCCGTTTTAGAGCCGGCGCGTCGTTGACGCCATCGCCGGTCATCGCCGTGACCTGGCCGCTCGCCTGCAGGGCTTCGACCAGCCGCAATTTCTGCTCCGGGGTGACCCGGGCAAAAACAACCGCTTGACGGGCCACCTCGACCAATTCCTGGTCGGTGAGTTGCGAGAGTTTCTGGCCATTGATGGCAAATTTATCCGGATTATTTCCGGCCTGACGGTCGAGACCGATCTGGCGAGCAATTGCTGCGGCGGTTACAAGGTGATCCCCAGTGATCATCTTGACCTGGATGCCGGCTTTTTTACATGCTTCGACGGCGCTGGTCGCCTCGTCCCGAGGTGGGTCCATCATTGCTTGAAAGCCAAGGAAGGTGAGTCCTTCGGCTACGTCGGAATGGTCGACCGTTTGCTTGGACGCTGTGACCATTTTTCTCGCCAGAGCCAAAACCCGCAGGCCTTTGGCAGCCAAAATCTCAATCTCCTGGTGGATCGCGTCCGGATCGAAACTATTTTTCCCCGGTTCGTCCCAGAAGGCCTCATGGCAGCGGGCCAAAACGCTTTCCACCGATCCTTTCATGTAAATGACCGCCGCGTCCGGTCCCGACCCATGCAGAGTCGCCATGTATTGATGCTGGGATTCAAACGGCAGGGTATCGATGCGCGGCTGATCCTTTTCGACCTGTTTTTGAGAGAGGCCAGCTTTTATCGCCGCAGTGATTAAGGCGACTTCGGTCGGATCACCTTCGATGCCCCATTGCGCCTCTTTTTTGACCAGCCTGGAATCGTTGCAGAGCAATCCGGCTGTCAGGCATTCAAGCAGGGCGGGGTTGGCGGATGGCTCGATCGGTCGGTCACTTTGGCGCACCTCGCCCTCCGGGGCATAGCCCAGTCCGGTCAGCTCATAGTCCTGGCCAGCTGCCCAGAGGGATTGTACCGTCATCTGGTTCTGAGTGAGGGTGCCGGTTTTATCGGAGCAGATGACCGTCGTGCTGCCTAGGGTTTCTACTGCCGGCATCTTGCGGATAATTGCGTTGCGCCGGGCCATCTTGCCGACCCCGATCGCCAGCATGATGGTCATGGCGGCCGGCAGGCCCTCCGGAATCGCACCGACCGCCAGTGCGACGGCTGCCAGAAAAGTGTCCAGCAAGGGCTCACCGTGCAGCCAGCCGGCCAGCAGCGTCAAACCTGCCAGAACCAGAATCGCCCTGAGCAGGACGTGGCTGAAATCGGCAATTTTTCTGGTCAGCGGCGTCGCCAGAGTGTCGGCACTGGCGATCAGGGCGTTGATCCGGCCGATCTCGGTAAGATCACCTGTGGCGACAACCACTCCAGATCCCGCCCCATAGGTGACCAGGGTGGAAGAGTAGGCCATATTGCTGCGATCGGCCAGACCGGTCTCTTGAGCCAACCTTTCGTGCTGTTTTTGCACCGGCACGGACTCACCTGTCAGCGCCGATTCATCGATCTGCAGCTCTCTGGAGCGCAGCAGGCGAATATCGGCCGGCACTTTATCTCCCGACTGCAGCAGGACAATATCCCCCGGAACCAGCTCTGAAGCAGCGACAGTGTGTTTTTCGCCTGCCCGCAGGACCGTCGCCATCCCTTCCATTGAGCGCGCTAGTGCTTCAATGGCTTTTAAAGCCTTGGCTTCCTGAATATAGCCGATGATCGCATTGACCAGCACAACGCCGAAGATGACACCGCTGTCGACGTATTCACTGAGCAAAAAGGTGATGGCTGTCGCGGCCAGCAGGATATAAATAAGCGGCTGATGAAACTGCAGCAGGAACAATATAAGTGGGCTCTTGCCTTTTTTCTGGGTCAGACGATTTGGTCCAAAGTGGGTTTGTCGATGCTTGACCGTAAATATGTCGAGCCCTGTTTCGCGGTTTGATTCCAGCAGGGTGACAACCTCATCCTGGGGCAGATGGTGCCAATGACGGGACAGTAGGGTCTCCATATGTTTCAATCCTCTGATAGGTATATATTTTTATCAGACCGAGGGTCAGGCAAGCGAAATTATAGGTCAGAATGGCTGTTTTTCAATCTGCTTAAGGAGCGGGGACCACAGAAGGTGCAACCTGAAATGAATTCGCCTGCGGACCGCTTGCTTCGGTGCTCAATGGTGATATGAATACAAATAAGGCAATCTGCTACGTCCTTCTCTCAACCAATCGGCGAACCGGGCTCAGATGTCCCATCTCCAGGACCACTTGAACCCAATCCCTGGAGCTTTACTGTCACCATCCAGGCAACAGACACCCTTGCTATGGGGCATCTGAGCCTGGTTCCTGGAGAGAGAATCAGCTTTTACTGGAGGTGAAAAAATGAGTCACTTCATGGCACGCTTTGATACCCAAACCTATGCTCTGCTGAGGATCTTCTCCGGTTTTTTGTTTCTCTGGCATGGAACCCAGAAGTTGCTTGATTTTCCTCTTGCGGCGCATGCCGGCACTCCAGCCCATATCATTTACATCGCCGGCCCCATCGAGTTGCTTGGTGGCCTGTTCATTATGATCGGCCTGCTGACCCGCTGGGCAGCTTTTCTCTGCAGCGGATTGATGGCTTTTGCATACTGGCTTGCCCATGGCACCAAGGAGTTTCTGCCGATTCTCAATGGCGGTGAGTTGGCGGTGCTCTATTGTTTCGTTTTCCTGTTTATCGCCGCGCATGGCTCCGCATTTGCGCGGAGGCGTAGTGCTTTACGCCGCACAAGCGAATGCGCTGATTGACGCCGAGCTGGTGAAAAAGGGCAGTTTCCGGACAGAAACTAACTAGCTATTCCCTCATTGGGTTTTGTCTCGAAATGAAAGTCTGATTTCAGTAGCTGGGGTGGAAAACTGGTGGTAGCTGCCGGCCGTGTTCAAAGTAGAAAAGATATGCGGATTGTTCTTTCAGAAGGGCAAAAAATTCTTAAAGTCGCTGGAGTCATCAGTTTTGTTTTCCTGCTTCTTTCCTGCTCTGGTCACAAGCCGGTAAGCCTTGGTGTCACTGCCTCCGGGCTTGCTCCTTGTCCATCCTCACCCAACTGCGTCTCCAGCGACAGTCAAAACAGCGATCACCAGGTTGAACCCTTTCATCTGGCGATCTCATCCGACAAGGCATGGCAACTCGCGCAGGAAGCCGTATCGGAACTTCCTGGGGCTCATATTGTTACAGTGACTTCAACCTATCTGCATGCTGAATGCCGAAGTGACCTGCTGGGTTTTATAGACGACCTGGAACTCAACTTGCGGCCCTCCGAAGGAATTATCGCGGTCCGGTCTGCTTCACGCGTCGGCTACTACGATTTTGGTGTCAATCGGGACAGGATTGACACCTTGAGATTTTCACTGGTCAGTCGAGGGGTGCTTAAAACCAAAGAAGAGGGAAATGCGATGACCTTACACCTCAGGCCGGTCCTGTCGCTGGCGCTTGCGATAGAAGGAAAGCAGCGCCAGCAGTACGCCGGCGGTCATCAAGCCACTGCCAACAGCTGCCAGCGGCGCACCGGGATCGTAGTTGATGGTCAGGCTGCTGTAGCTGTCGAACAGTGGTGCTTCAGGCCTCAGGCGAAGGCCACGACCGACAAGCTCCTTGGGGAGGGCTTGGCGCAGGAAGTGCCAGCCGCGCCAGTTGTCGCCGTTCGGATGAGTATATTGCAGCTCAAAGGCGGGGTTGCCCAATTGGTTGCTGCGGTAAAAAATCTCTCCGTTTGCCTGCCGACGGGCATCGGGTAAAAAGCGCAGAACCCGAAGGGTTCCGCCATGATTCAGCCTGATTTGAGTGTTGGTTTTGAAGTCCACCCGCCGAAAATCGGCCAGGCGCACCCGGTAACCGGATGGCTGCCG
This sequence comes from uncultured Desulfuromonadales bacterium, assembly GCA_947259715.1. Taxonomy (GTDB): domain Bacteria; phylum Desulfobacterota; class Desulfuromonadia; order Desulfuromonadales; family Geopsychrobacteraceae; genus Malonomonas. Next base: position 9,034 of record CAMYNR010000069.1, on the reverse strand, counting down.
GCCGAAAGAGACCGGGGTGACCACGAGCCCGCCATCAAGGAACGGCTGGTTGATCTGTACCCGACCCTGATGGAGGACCCTGTCTCCTTCCAGAATCGTGATATCGCTGATCATGTCCTGCGGCGGACCTTGGCCGGTAAAGACCGGTTCAAAGTTATCCACCCGGATAAAATGTCCCGGCCATTTTGTTAGCGGCGTAACCCCGCCGATCTGACACTGCAGACCATTGTGCCGCCAGCCGGCGATATTCCCCCAGGTGTAAGCAATAAGAACCAGAATCACTCCCAGGTGCAGCAGGTATTCACCGCTTTTCCGCCAACGGGCGCGGATATTCACCAGCCAGTCAATGAAGCAGCAAAGGGTGTTCAGGCCAAACAGCAGCATGATCACGGCGGCCAGATAAAACCACCAGGTTTTCTCCAGAGAATTGGCCGCGAACTGGTCCAGCCAGGTGCCGAGAGCCAGGCGGTCCATGCTGCCGAAGACATGTGCGTTAAACGGGATCAGCAGCGAGCCGCCCATCAGCAGCAGGGTGGCGGCAGAAGCGAGGTAGATGGCAAGTTTCAGTGAGCAGCAGGTTTCCCAGAGGCGTTTCAGCATCAGCATTACTCCAAGGGATGGTTGCTGTCGAGCAGCACCCCGATGCCCAGGTAGGTGAAGAGGACGACGCCGAAGCCGGCAATCGAGAGCAGTGCGTAGCCGGTTCCCTGCCAGCGTTTGACGAATTTCGCGTGACACATGCCGGCGTAAAACAGCCAGACCAGAAACGACCAGACCCCTTTGATGTTCCAGGAAAAGTAATAGCCCCAGGCCCAATGGGCCCAGATGCCGCCGACAATCAGGCAGAGGGTGAAGAGAGCGAAGCCAAGCAGGATCGATTCTTCATTCAGTTTTCTAATGGTGGCGAGTTCAGGCAGCTGAGAATTCGGCAGAAAGCGCTGCCAGAGGTAAAGCACCCCAAGAGAAAAAGCCATGGCGAAAAATGCGTACCCGAGAAAGGAAAAAACGATATGCAGGCTGAAAAAGGGGGTATCCAGGGCCGGGATAAGTTGGGGCAGGGCGGGATCACGCCGCAGGGCGGCGCTGAGCAGCAGCAGGTTAAGGAACATTACAAACAGGCCGCTGGCACCGATTTTATAGCGCAGCTCGAAATAAAGATAGCAGGCGGCCAGCGCCCAACTGAAAAAGAACAGGGTGGAAAAAAGGTTGGTAACCGGCAAAAACCCGGCCAGCTGCCAGCGCCAGAGTAAGCACCCGGTCTGCAGCAGGACGCCGCTTAAGACCAGAGCAAAGGCAAGTTTTTGCAGCCATCCTCGGGGCATAAACAATTGCAGCAGATAGCAGGCGACCGCCAGACTGTATGCAAGTGTCGCCAGCTGGAGCAGGTGAACATTGTTCATGTGTCGCGTCGACCTCTCTGGGCGAAAATTTGACTTCAAAAACTACCATGGAGGGCAGGAAAAGAAAAGTTTGACCTTGTCAACCTGGACGATTGGTTTGGTTGACAAGGTTTGGATGAAGTGCTAATTTCGCCGCCATGCCGAATATTTTGAATAGTTTGCGGATGCGGGCTGAATGCGAGGGTAAGCATATTTCAGGTGCTGAGCGGTTGCTGGAAACTGCCGATCTTGGGACAGCTGCGGTTGAGTTGATTGAGCGTGCGTTAAACCATCCGCGCGGTGCCGCTGAAAAGATTTATCTGCAGGTTGATCCGGTGCCGGCAAGGCAGGTCGCAACTGGGACTCTGCCTGACTTGCACAATCATCAGGTCGGAAGCTGGCAGCAGGGCCGCAAACTGGCCCAGCAGCTCCTGGAAGCCGCCGGGATCTCAAGATCCGCTGCCATTAAGGCGCTTCAAACCCTCGCCGCCGGCGCCGCTCCCGGTGGCAACAGTATGCGCGGCGCCATGCTGATCGATGCGGCGAGTGGAGAGCGTCTGGAGGCCGATCAAGCCCGTGGGGTGAGAGTCAGCCGAATGGATTTATCCTGTGCCGCACGCGACCGCCTGCTACAACGGCTCAAGGAGCATGGTCTGAATAATTCTCATGTTGTCGAGGCCTTGACGCTTGCTGCGAAAGTGATCGCCGCGCCCGGCGTGCTGGCTGAGCTCTGCTGGTCGGATGATCCTGATTATCTGGCGGGTTATGTCGCCTCGCCTCAGCTTGGTTACCGGCGGATCAACCATCTAAAACCGGTTGGGGAAGAGCGGGGTGGTCGGGCTTTTTTTATCGATCGCAGCCAAGTTGAATTGGGTGAGCTGGTGAGTTGGCTGGAGCAGGCTCCGCTGCTGATTGACCAGATCGGTGCGGTTCACCCGCCGCAATTTTGCCAGGGGGAGAGATGAAATCATTAGAAGACAACCTGGCGGCGCTGGCCGAAAGAGGAATGCTCAGATCCCTGCGCGAAGTTGAATCGGCCCAGGGGCCGCGGGTCAGAATCGCCGGGCAGGATTACTTGCTGCTCTGTTCAAACAACTATCTTGGCCTTGCCAATCATCCGAATCTGATCGAAGCATCCTGCCAGGCGACGCGGGATTTCGGTACCGGGTCGGGAGCCAGTCGCCTGATTTCCGGCAGTATGTCCCTGCATCATCGGCTGGAAGAACGGCTTGCCGAATTTAAGGGGACTGAGGCAGCGCTGGTTTACAATACCGGCTATGCCGCCAACAACGGCATCATCCAGGGGCTTCTCGGCCCTGAAGACACCATCTTCTCCGATAGTCTCAACCACGCCTCGATCATCGACGGCTGCCGCCTGTCTGGAGCCCGAATTCTGGTCTATCCGCATAATGATATGCTGGCCCTGGAAGCGATGCTGGAGCGTGAAAGCTCAGGTCGCAAGGGCCGCTGGTTGATTGTAACCGACGGCGTTTTCAGTATGGACGGTGACCTGGCCCCGGTTGATCGGCTGGTGGCGCTGAAAGAACGTTACCATGCCTGGTTGATGATCGACGATGCCCACGGCGGCGGTGTTCTCGGCAAGCACGGCCGGGGGACCGCTGAGCACTTCGGCTGTTTGGGACAGATCGACCTGCAGATGGGGACCTTCGGCAAGGGCTTTGGAAGCTTCGGTGCCTACCTGGCTGCCAGTCGTGCGGTCATCGATACCCTGATCAACCGCTCTCGCAGTTTTATCTTTTCGACCAGCCTGCCTCCCGGTGTCCTGGCTGCGAACCTGGCCGCGATCGATTTAATCGACAGCCAGGAAGGTGCCGAACGGCGCGCCCGATTGGAGGCCAATCGACAAGTGTTTGCCGGGCTGTTGAGCGATGCCGGGCTTAACCTGTGCGGCAGCGTCACGCAGATCATTCCAACTTTGATTGGCGCCCCGGAGCCGACCATGCAGGCGGCGACGAAACTGTTCCAGCAAGGGGTTTTCCTCAGCGGCATCCGGCCTCCCACCGTGCCTGAGGGAACCTGTCGCTTGCGGGCCACCCTGATGGCTGACCATAGCCAGGCCGAGTTGCGCCGGGCAGCGGAAATGCTCATCACTTGTGTCAAGGATGTAAAAGGTGACGGCTGAACGGCATTCTCTGGAATTACCTGACGGCCAGCGAGTGAGCTGGCAGGAGTGGGGTGCAGGCTCACCGTTGATCATGCTGCATGGTTGGTCAATGTCTTCAGCGGTCTTCGGTGAGGTCGCCATTCTTCTGGCCGGCAAGTACCGCGTGCTCTGCCCGGATCTGCCCGGTCACGGCGAATCTGCAGCCGCTGCAACCTGCAGCCTGGCAGCTTTTTCCGACAGTATCAGCGCTTGGGCACGGCAATTGGCGCTGGGACCAAGTGCATTGCTTGGCTGGTCATTGGGCGGTCAGGTGGCCTTGCAGTTGGCTATCGCGCGGCAAATGGAGATCTCTCGACTACTGCTGGTCGCAACAACGCCCAGGTTCTGCCAATCTGCCGATTGGTCTCATGGGCTGCCGGCCACTCAGCTGCGTGCCCTGGAACGTAATCTGGGGCGGGCTTTTGAAAAGACTTTGGGAGATTTCTTCAACCTGCAATTTTCTGCGACTGAAATCGATAAACAACGGTTTCGCCAGATTCTAAAGTTTGCCGTGCGCCCGGCGCGGTTGCCAGACCCTGCCGAGGCGAGAAAAAGTCTGGCGTTGCTGGGGCGCGAGGATTTACGTCGGCAGCTGGCAGGGATAGATCTGCCCTGTCTGGTGCAGCACGGCACAGAAGATCAGATCATTCCCGTTGCGGCGGGCCGTTATTTGGCCGAGCGAATCATTGGGGCTCAATTTGCCCCAGTGGAGGGTATTGGCCATGCCCCAGACTATGGAAGAAACTTTAAACCGTCGCCAGGTGCAACAACATTTTTCCGCCCACGCCCGCGAATACGATCGCTATGCGCAGGTCCAGCAGACAGTGGCAGAAAACCTGTTGCGGCTTCTGCTTGCCGAACAGAGACAAACCTGGCAGCAGGGGCTGGAAATCGGTTCTGGCAGTGGCCAACTGAGTCGACGGCTGGAGCACCACCTTCCCGAGGTGCCGCTGCTCTTCTCCGATCTGGCCCACGGGATGAGTCTGCAGACCCGTTCGGTGACCAGATCGGGGTTGATTTGTGATGCCGATGCCGCCGCCTTGCCATTTTTATCGCAAAGCTTCGATCTGGTGGTCTCCAGTTCCGTTTACCAATGGCTGGAAGATCTTCCCGCAGCCTTTGCCGAAGCCGCTCGGGTCACAAAGCCGGACGGGTTATTTGCCGTTGCCATGTTTGGCGAGAAAACTCTCTTTGAATTGCGGGATTCGCATCAGGCGGCCTTGGGTACGCGACCCTTGCACGAACAAACCTTCGCCAGCCTGGAAACTGTCGCTTCGGCCTTGCAGGGGCACTTTGAGCCGTTGCTGCTACGCTCTGAATTTGAAGTTGAATGGCATCGGTCGGTTCCCCAGCTGTTGAAAAATTTAAAACGGATCGGGGCGCAAAACGCCAGTAAACAGCGGCCGGCAGGATTGGCCTCCAGGCGAGTCATGCAACAGCTGATGGAGCTTTATCGGCAGAACTACGCCAATGAAAAAGGTATTCCCGCGACCTATGAGGTGATCTACCTTTTGGCCCGCCGGATTTCCTGAAACTTATTGGAAAAGCCTATTGATTCTTCTGCCTTGCAGGCTATACTGAGGACTCAATTCAATCTGCGTTGAAAGGAGGCTAGTCAATGCCTGTTGTAACTGTACGCATGGTCGGTGGATGCAGCGAAGAGAAAAAAGAGCAGCTGATCGACAGAATCACCCTGGCAATGAAAGAGGTGCTGGGAAAGAACCCCGAGGCAACCCATATTATCATTGAGGAGTTCCCGGCGGAAAACTGGGGGATTCGTGGGAAGACGGTCGAGGCCATCCGCACCGGAAAGTAGACTTTGCCCTGATTCAGTTAAAAAGGCCGCCCTTACAGGCGGCCTTTTTTTATCTCTGTGTCCCGTCCTGAAATAAAAGACTGTTGTCAGCCAGGATTGCCCTGATCGAAGATCGCCCCAACGATCCGGCGTGCTTCAGGGGAGGTGACCTGGTAGAAGACTTCAACCCCTTCCCGTCGCCCTGAAATGATCGATTTGTTTTTTAACAGGGCCAAATGTTGCGATACCGTTGCTTGGGGCAGACCGAGACATTCCCAGATTTTTTTCACGTTGCAGGACTGGGACATCAAGCCGGCGACGATCTTAAGACGGATCGGGTGGCCGAGAACTTTGAGGATTTCCGATTCGCGGTCGTAATCCTGCTCTTTGTTGAAGGGCATGGTCTGGTCGGTCATCTGGCATTCCTGAACGAAATAGTTTTGAATATATGAATATTAATGGCTGCGACTCTGAGCGTCAAGCGTCAACTGGGGTTCATGGAGCTTTCTGCTGAGAAACGAAGAGTCTTTCTGGCACTGAACTTGAAAAAGCAATGATCAGAATTTCATTTACTTGAGCAACTGAGTGTCGTCCAGAGATCGGTTAGATTGAGGTTAACTGAACGATCTCTGCGGTTTGCCTTTGAGCGTCTGTCAGGAACGGTTCAAGGGGCCCTGACGAAGATAGATTTACAGTACTGTCCCGATAGAGATACAGTGACAGCAGAATTAATGCTGCACTTAAGGAGTTTTGATGACGAAATTGTGGCTTGTTTTGCTTTCCCTGATTTTATTGCTGCCAGGTTTTGTCGCGGCGCAGAGCGAAGCCCTGGCAAAGACCCCAAAGCAGCACCCGATTGAATCCCTGGTGGGCGAAGACCTCTCTTATGACGTGTCATTTCTTTGGTTTGATCGCCTGGCAGAAGGGTCGATTCGTTTGAATCATGGAGAACAGCCCGGGACCTACCTAGCAGTTCTTGAGGCGCGAACTCTTGGCATTGCAGCCTGGCTCAGCAAAAATCGGGTCGAGAAGTATCAGACCCTGATGGAAATCGGTCCTGATGGCTCCTTGCGTCCGCTGAGACACAGCTCCCACTCGATCAAGGGGGATGGTGACGAGCGGCGGGAAAGAATGACCAGTTACACCTTTGACTATATAAACCGACAGGTGAGATATCAAAAAGTCAGAAACAGCCGCAAGCGTAAGGACGTGCTGGTCGCTTTAGAAACCGAGGGCCCGGTTTACGATATTTTGAGCGGTTTTTATAATCTGCGGGCCGGAGTTTTCGGTTCCTTTGATGATCGTCAGGTGCATATGCCGACTTTTTATCGCAAGGGGATTGAGGAGATTGTGGTCACCCCCATTCGCGTCAAATCGAAATCTGATCAGAAATTTTTCGGTGGCAAGGATCTCCTTTGCCAGGTTTTGCTTGACCCCTCGGTTTTTGATACCAAGGGAAGTGACCTGTTGATCAGCTTTGACCAGGATCGCAAACCGCAAAGGGCCGTAGTGAAGGATGTTATCGGTCTGGGGGATGTGCGGGGAGTGTTGCGACAGGCCGTTTCTCCGTTAAATGTAGAAAAATAGCCTTTGTTTTTTTTCTACAATCAATTAAACCTGTAACCTCCGTGTTCCAGGTTTTTTTATCGTCTACTGATTGCTTTTGCGTCGAATGAAAAAACAACCAAGCACTTTATCTTATACGTTCAAGGATATCTTTCAATGAGTGGAAAAGCGAAAACCTATGTCGTTGGGCATCGTAATCCCGACACCGACTCGATTTGCAGCGCCATCGCCTATGCTGAGCTGCGTCGTCAGCAGGGGCTGGAAAATGTGGTCGCAGCCAGGGCTGGCAATATCAACCAGCAAACTGAATTCGTTCTTGACCGGTTGCAGGTTGAAGTTCCTGCTCTTTTGGCCGATGTGCACCCGAGGGTCAAGGATGTGGTGACGGAGGATGTTGTCAGTATCCACGAATCGACGCCGATGTCAAAAGCGATTGAACTCTATCATCGCCATCATATCCGGCAATTACCGGTGGTTGACGATGAGCAACGACCGAAAGGGCTGTTGTTGCTGAAAAAGGCCTCAGAGATCTTTCTGGTGCCGACCGAGCCAGAAAAGCTGCGGCGTGTCAAGGCATCGATCAAATCAATTCAGAGCTGCCTTGGAGCTGAGGCGCTGAATCTGGTTGAATCGGAAACAGTAGAAGAGTTCAACCTCTATGTCGGGGCCCGTTGTGAGGAAAGCTTTAGTCGCTGGGTTGATGAGACCACCCCTGAGCAGACGATTTTGATTACCGGCGATCGAGTCGGAATTCAAAGGCTGGCGATTCAGGCTGGGGTCAGGCTTTTGATTCTCTCCGGTCGATCGTCCCTGAACGAAGAATTGCTTGCTGCGGCGCGGGAGAAACAGGTTTCTGTCCTGGTCAGCAGCCTTGATACGGCAAATTGTGTCTGGTTGACCAGAATGTCGACACCGGTCGGCGCCTTGGTTGATGATGACTACATCACCGTTGGCCGCAATGATCTGTTGGAGGATTTGCGCTTGAAGTTGGTTCACAGTCAGCAGGCTGGGGCCATCGTGCTTTCTGGAGATGGCCGGGTCAGTGGGGTGGCAACCAAGAGCCATCTGATTAAAAACTCACCAAATCGTTTGATTCTGGTCGATCATAACGAATTGTCACAGTCGGTTCCCGGGGCAGATAAAGTCGAAATTCTTGAGGTGATCGATCATCATCGGCTCGGAAATTTTCACACCGATACCCCGATCCGTTTCATCAATCAGCCTTTAGGCAGTACCTGCTCTTTGGTCGCAACACTCTACCAGCAAGCCGGCATCGCGCCCAGCCAGAAGGTCGCAGGCCTGCTTTTGGCGGGATTGCTTTCCGATACGGTTATCCTCAAATCCCCGACAACCACTGCCATCGACCGCGAACTCCTGCCCTGGCTGGAAAAACATTCGAACCTGAACTACGAAGAGTTCGGTGGCGAGCTGTTTGCCGCCGGAAGCACTATGGCGAGCGGGATCCCGGCGAGGGAACTGCTGCTGACCGACTTTAAGGAATATCAGGTCGGTGATTATTTGCTGGGGCTCGGTCAGGTGGAGGTGGTCAACTTTCATTCTTTCCACCAGCGCCGCGAGGAGCTCCTGGCTGAATTGCAGAAGATTCGCGAAGAGAAGGGTTATGAACTCGCTTCCCTGCTGGTCACCGACATCGTTATGGAGACCAGCTTGCTGCTGACAGCAGGGCCGAACGAACTTCCCTATATTATCGGTTACCCTCAGGAAGGGGAGAATCTCTACCGGCTCAAGGGGGTTCTATCCCGTAAAAAGCAGCTGGTTCCGCATCTGCTCAAGGTGTTTAAAAGCGTTTGATGGGCGGAGCGAAGGCGGCTGGAGCGAAATGGAAAACCGGTTAAAAAAATAGCCCCGCGTCAGGAGGGAGAACACGGGGCAAAAAAGTTTGAGAGAGTTTGTCTTGCTGTTTGATTGTTATTATAAGCAGAAAATAATAAAAGTCAACTAAAAATAAAAATTATTTTAAAAAAAGTTTTAATGTCATTGCTTGCTAGGGATGTCAAGGCCAGACTTAGACTAGTTTCTGTCCGGAAACTGCCCTTTTTCACCAGTTCGGCGTCAATCAGCACATTCGCTTGTGCGGCGTAAAGCACTACGCCTCCGCGCAAATGCTTG
>CAMYNR010000068.1 GCA_947259715.1 uncultured Desulfuromonadales bacterium | reverse complement strand
CTGAAAATTCTTTATCTTGATGAAGGTCTCGGCTTCGGGACCCGGCGGGTGACCCTGTCAACCTCCGGCCTGGTCCCAGAGATGCGCCGGCTCTGGGAAGCGATTAAGGTCAACCTGGCTGTTTCCCTGAATGCCACCACGGATGAAGTACGGGATCGGCTGATGCCGATCAATAAAAAATATCCACTCAAAGAACTGATGGCGGCCTGCCGTGATTACCCGCTGGGGCCATGGCAGAAAATAACCTTTGAGTATATTCTGATTCGTGATGTCAATGATTCACTGGCCGATGCCAGGCGATTGGTCAAGCTGCTGCACGGGATCCGCGCCAAAGTGAATTTGATTCCCTACAATGAGCATGAAGGATCAGAGTATAAGTGCCCTTCAGAAAAGACAATCAAGGAATTTCAGAGCTCTCTCCTTGAGCGCCGGATCATTGCCATCCGCCGCGCCAGCAAAGGCCAGGATATCTCCGCTGCCTGTGGTCAGCTGAAGGGAAAGCTGGACAAGAGTGCGACGACTATTTCCCCCGAATCAGAACATTGATGGAGCATGCTATGAATCAACCGGTTATTGGTGTTATCGGCGGCAGCGGTCTTTACGAGATCGAAGGGCTGACCGATGTCCAGGACGTCAGTCTGGATACTCCCTTCGGCGCGCCCTCTGACAGCTATATCACCGGGCAGCTGGGCGGTGCCAAAATGGTTTTCCTGCCGCGCCATGGTCGCGGACACCGCTTGCTCCCTTCCGAGGTCAACTATCGGGCCAATATTTTCGGCATGAAGACGCTGGGTGTTGAGCAGATAATTTCTGTCTCTGCTGTCGGCAGCATGAAGGAGGAGATCGTCCCTGGGCATATCGTCATTCCCGATCAGTTTTTTGATCGCACCCAGGGAAAAAGGGCGTCAACGTTTTTTGGTTCCGGGGTCGTCGGTCATGTTCAGTTTGCTGACCCGATTTGTGGCATGTTGGCGGATATCCTGGCCGGGTCAGCCAGAGAAGTGGGAGCGACAGTTCATCAGGGCGGCACCTATCTCTGTATTGAGGGGCCGAATTTTTCTACCCGTGCCGAATCAACTATTTACCGCAGCTGGGGGGTGGATATTATCGGCATGACCAATGTTCCTGAAGCGCGGCTGGCCCGCGAAGCGGAAATCTGTTACGGTACTGTCGCTTTGGCAACCGACTACGACTGCTGGCATGATGGGCACGATGATGTCTCGGTGGAGGCGGTGATTGCCATCATTCAGCAGAATGTTGCCACCGCCCGCCGGATCATTCAGGAGGCCAGCGAGCGGATCATCGAACAGCGGCAGCAGCGAAACTGTGCCTGTGCCGAAGCGTTAAAGTATGCGATTATGACCGACAAAGCGTTAATTCCTGAGACCACCCAACAGGCGCTGCAACCGATTATCGGCAAATATCTGGAATCATAGCACCCGGACCCATTGTCGCAGGTCGTTTTTTGCGGTGGCAGGTTTCAGAGGAGCGCAGCCTTATGTTTGTTCAGCACAAACAGTTGAAATTTTTGAATGTTTCGGCGAGCAGAATTTCTCGTCTGAACACCTCTGCCTACGGCATCCAGCTTGCCCTGCCCGGTCATGTACCACAGATGGCTGCGGCATATCTGGTGGCAGTTGCAGGTGGCTCAAAGGTGCTGGTCGTGGTTGGCCTGCATCTGGCTGATTCCGATACTTCCGTATTCTTTGTTCCCCAATCCGGCGAGGTTCCGGTTGAAGACGCCGAGCGGGTTTTTGAAGAAGGTTTTGTGTTTGCTGAGTCGATGGGTTTTGTTCTGAATGAGACCGATTATCATTTGATGTCGACCCAGGACCAACAAAATCTTTGGGCGTCAATGCCGATCAGTCGGCGCTCGGGAGAGACGTCGGCATTTGCAGAGACTTCCGCCGCATCATCCATAAATAGTGAGGATCTGGAAACCTATCGACAACGAAGCCTTGAAAGCCTGGGCCGGTTCCTTTCATCCATGTAGTTTTCCTCTGGAGGCGTCATTGTCCACCCTGCGCTGGTTGGTTTATTGGTTATGCATTTTCGGCTGCTGTTCATGCGCGGCGACAAGTCAAGAGCTGCAGAAAAATCAGCAGCAGGGTGAAGTCCATTACAAGCTCGGGGTGTCCTATCTGCAGGCCAACAATCCGACCATGGCGCTTAAAGAGTTTTTGCAGGCGGTCGAATATCAGCCGCAAGATAGTGCCAATCATGTTGCTTTGGCCCAAGCTTACCAGCTGAAAAAATCCTATCTCAATGCCGAGCGCCATTATCTGAAAGCGCTTGAGCTTGAACCGGGAGAGCCCAGCTATCAGAACAACCTCGCTTCTCTTTATCTTGATATGGGGGAGTGGCAGAAGGCCGCTGACTATTTCGCTGAAGCTGCTGGCAATTTGATTTTTCTTAATCCGCATGTTGCGCTGACCGGAAAGGGCTATGCGCTGTACCGCAAAGGCGATCACTCTGCGGCCCTGGCATCCTTTGACGAAGCGATGGAGGCAGAACCCCGTTATGCTCCGGCCTACTTTTATAAAAGTGAGGTCTTGGGCAGTCTTGAGCAGCATGAGCAGGCTCTGGAATTACTTGAACGGGCCGTCGAGCTGGCGCCACAATACGTTCAGGCCCGCTATCAGCTGGCTATTCTGCTGCTGAAAGAGAACCGTATCGAGGAGGCTGCAGATGAATTTCAGGCCGTTGTCAATCTTGTTCCGGAATCTCAGTTAGGCAACAAGGCGGCAGAATACATAAAATCCCTGAAGAAGCGCTGAAAATTGGAAGCAGGCGGGCTGGACAATCATCTGAGCAGGCAGTAAGCTTTTTTCATCGCCATCATCTTTCAGACAGGATTATCCCAGCCGCTATGATTATTCAATGCCCAGAGTGTAAATCCCGCTACCGCACCCGTGTCATGTCCTCGGGGCAATCAGCTTTGCAGATCAAATGCCCCCAGTGCTCCCATCGATTTCTGGTCAGCCCGCAGAGCCCTGATCCTGAGAGTCAGGTAGCTGCTGAGGGTAAGCCGAAGATCCTGCTGGTTGATGATGCCAGGTTCTTTCGGGAACTGCTGACCGATCTGTTGAAAGACTACGATTCCTACCTGCTCACCGCTGATACTGCTGAAGAGACATGGGTGCTGCTGCACCAGCACGAAATTGATTTATTGATCATCGACATCAATCTGCCAGATAGAAACGGACTGGATCTGGTCAAAGATATCCGCGCCGATGAACAGTTCAAGTCCCTTTCGATTCTGACAATAAGTGGCGTTTATCGAAAAGATGATGATGCCAAAGCCGCCATCCGGGCAGGTGCTGATGATTTTATCAGCAAGTCATTTAAACCTGAAGAGCTCTCCGCGCGGATTGACAAGCTGCTGAGCCGATGATTCTCCTCGATGATCTGAGCGCCGCTGAAAAACAGCTGCGATTATGGCTCAAAGGCCGTGACCCTGAACTCGCGATTGTGCTTGGATCAGGCTTGGCGGCCCTTGCAGAACAGCTTGAAGAGCCGATCAGCCTGCCATTTTCGGCCCTGCCCGGCTTCCCCGACACTGCTGTCGCCGGGCACGGCGGGCAGTTGCTGGCCGGTCGGCTGTGTGGCCGTTCAGTGTTAGTGTTTTGCGGCCGCTATCATTGTTATGAAGGCTTTTCTGCCTGGCAGGTGACCGCGCAGGTGCGTCTGGCAGCAAAACTTGGTTGCGCCAAATTGCTGCTGACCAATGCCTCCGGCGGCATCGCTGCAGAACTGCAGGCCGGAGATTTTATGGTCGTTACCGATCATCTCAACCTCAGCGGAGCAAACCCTCTGACCGGCAGGCCGGAAATTGAATTTCTTGATCTGAACGATCTCTACCGGAAAGATTTTTTTCTCCCTTTGCGGCAACAACTGGTAGGCCAGGATATTCGACTTCACCTCGGTGTGCTTGCCTGGATGGCAGGGCCAAGCTACGAAACTCCCGCAGAGGTCCGCATGCTCAGCCAGCTTGGAGCTGATGCCGTCTCCATGTCGACGATTCCGGAGGCGATAGTTGGTCGCCTTTGCGGTATGGAAACTGTTGCAATTGCTTTCATTTCCAATATGGCTGCTGGGTTGTCCGGAGAAAAGCTCCTCCATGAGGAGGTGCTGGCTGCCGGGCAACAGGCCGCGGAAAGGCTTTACCGGCTCTTGGGTCGATTGCTGTCGGTCTGGCGGTAAACCAAGAATAAACTAATAATAACGATGCTTTGCTGCGGTTTTGGCTGGCTTGACAGGGGGGGCTTTGCTGCTAAGATTGAGCTGTTGCTGAATTTGCTTGTTACGGGCTTTATATGCAGAAAATCCTAATTGTTGATGATGAAGAGAACGCACGCATCGGACTGAAAAAACTTCTCAGTCAGGAAGGCTATCAGGTCGATGCGGTTTCAAACGGTTTTGAGGCGCTTGAATTCCTTGATCGGGAATCGACCCATCTGGTCATTACTGATATCAATATGCCCGAGATGAATGGCCTGGTTTTCCTCAGAGAGTTGAATCGCGCCCATCCGACCGTCAACGTCATTATGGTGACCGCCTATGGTGGTGTCGAGTCTTACCTTGAGGCGATGAATCTGGGAGCTTTCGAGTATTTGAACAAGCCGGTTAAGCTTGATGAGCTCAGGGCTGTCGTGCAGCGAATATTCAGTGGCAAGCTGAGCCAGCCTCACTGAGGCAGCCTGGTCATGATCCTCTCTCTGACAAGGAGCTGACTATGAAAGATTTTTCGACAATTCTGATTGCGGTGGATTTTTCCGACAGCTCTGATAACGCTTTTCAGATGGCCCGAACCTTGGCAGAAAAGTTTTCCGCCAAGTTGATCGTCCTGCACGTCATCAACGAACCGATTGACCTGAGAGGATTTTATGTCCCGCACATTTCCTTTGACAAATTGGAGGAGGAAATTGAAGAAGGGGCAAAAAAAATGATGGAAAGTTTCTGCCGCCAGCATATGGCCGGATTTGAAAACTTCGAGCCATTGATTGTTCCTGGCTTGCCCTACGATGAAATTATCACCCAGGCAGAAGCCCATGGTGCGGATCTGATTGTTCTTGGCACTCATGGCCGGACCGGCCTCGATCACGTCCTGTTTGGCAGCACGGCGGAGAAGGTGGTAAGAAAATCCCAGGCCCCGGTCCTGACCGTTCGCCTTGATGTTGAGTCAGCCGAATAGCGGCACACCGCAGACTCTTTGGCAAAGGCAGCCCCCCTCCGGCTGCCTTTGTTCGTTGCTGAAAGCTTGTAAAATGTGCAGGATTGAAGGTATCCTACCAGCTCGTTTCTGTCCAATCCGCCTGGGGATCTACCTGGAATGAGTCATTCGCAGAGCCGTTTTTCCGGTGAAAAAATTCTTATAACCGATGATGAGGAAGTCATCGTCGAACTGGCGACCCTGTTGCTGAAAAAGCGCGGCTTTGAAGTACTGAGTGCCTATAATGGCGAGGAGTGTCTTCGCCTGGTGAATGAGCACCAACCAGCTCTGGTCTTGCTCGATTACATGATGCCGATCATGAATGGTCTGGATACTCTCAAGCAGATTCGGAGCAAATTTCCAGATACCTACGTTATCATGTTTACCGGCAAGGGCAGCGAGGAAGTTGCTGTTGAGCTGATGAAGGCCGGCGCGGCTGACTATCTGCAAAAACCATTTGCCAATCAGAATCTACAGGACCGGATCGATTCGGTTCTTCAGGTGCGCGAGGTCGAAATTGAAAACCGCCAGCTGCTGAAAGAACGAGAGTTTTTACAGCGCGAAATTGAAGAGTGGAACCGTGAGCTTGAGCAGCGGGTCTTGCAGAAAAGTCGTGAGCTGGAACAGGCGCACAAGGAGATTATCGCCTCTGAAAAGCTCGCCGCTCTTGGTCATATTGCCGCCGGGATGGCCCATGAAGTTCGTAACCCGTTGAACTCGATCAATCTCTTCGCGCAGATTTTGCAGTCCGATCCGCAACTGGATGCAGAAAACCAGGAATACATTCAGAAGATTTCTCAGGAGGTCGAACGCATCGACAATATTCTCGTGCAGATGCTCGCTGCCAGTACCTCGGAGGACAAAAAGCAGAGCTGGGTCGATATAGGTGCGGTTATCGATCGGGTCCTCGCCGATTTGATGGTGAAAATCTGTTCTCAGGGGGTGGAGGTGGAGTTGGAGGCTGACCCTCAGGTGCCGCAGATTCAAGCCGATCCCCTGGAGATCGAGCAGATATTTACCAACCTGATCGGCAACGCACTGTTTGAGATGCCCGAAGGTGGAACCTTGAAGATAAGTTTGTCCAGCGACGCCGAAAAGCTGTTGGTGAAAGTTGCGGATTCCGGTCCCGGGATCCCGCAGGAGAATCTGTCGCGCATTTTTGATCCCTTCTTTACCACGAAGGAAAAAGGTACCGGGTTCGGTCTCTCTGTGGTTCTGCGGGTCGTCAACGGTTGCGGCGGCAAGGTCAGAGCAGAAAATCTGCCGCATGCCGGAGCCTGCTTTTCCCTTGAGCTTCCCCTGCTGCCGTCATCGGTTCATTAAGATATTATGGCATTGCAGCTGCGTGAAGTCAGCCTTCGTCTTGGTGAAGAGGAAAGGCTCCTGCCGGAAAAAATTGCTCAACTCCTGGATCTTTCTCCCGCCGAGATTCTCGCCTGGAAAATTGTTCGTCAGGGGATTGATGCGCGCCGCAAACCTGATGTGCTGCGGGTTTATACTCTTGAATTTGTTGTTGCTGACGAGGCTGGTTTGCTCAGCCGGCACAAAGCCAATCCCCGCTTGGCCAAGGTGGCTTTGGTGCCGCTGGCAGAGACTTTCTGCCGGGCAGCGGGGCTGCGGGTGGCCGTGGTCGGCATGGGACCCGCCGGGCTTTTTGCCGCCTTGCAACTGGCCGAGGCTGGCGCCGAAGTGGTGCTTGTCGAGCGTGGGCAGCCGGTTGAGCAGCGTTTAAAGGATGTGCGGCAATTCTGGGCGCATGGTCTTTTTAACGCGCAGAGCAATATTCAATTTGGCGAGGGCGGTGCGGGGACCTTCTCCGACGGTAAATTGACCAGTCGTTTGAATCATCCCCTGACCCGGCAGGTGTTGCAGACCCTGGTTAAATTTGGCGCGCCAGAAGAGATTCTGTATCAGGCGAAGCCGCACGTCGGCTCAGATCGCCTGCGGCAGGTTCTGATTAATTTCCGTCGCTATCTGCAGGAGCTTGGTGTCGATATCCGCTTCGCCAGCCGTTTTGTCGGGTTCAATTCTCATCGTGGGCGCATCTGCAGTTTGCAACTCGACTCCGGTGACGAGATAAATTGTGATCAATTGGTGCTGGCTTTAGGCCATAGTGCCCGAGACAGCTATCAGCTGTTGCAGCAACTTGGCGTCAAATTGGAGGCCAAGCCTTTCGCCATTGGCTTACGGGTCGAACATCCCCTTGAACTGATTAACCAGATTCAGTACGGTAGACGCGCACATCCACAATTGCCAGCGGCAGAATATAGCCTGGCTTGGAATGACAAAGAGACCGGCCGTGGTTGCTATTCCTTCTGCATGTGTCCTGGTGGCATGGTGGTTAATGCCGCCTCTGAGGTGGATGGAATCGTTGTCAACGGGATGAGTAATTATCGACGGGATGCGGAACTGTCAAACAGCGCCCTGGTCGTGAGTGTGCGTCCGGAAGATTTTCCCGGTACCGATTCCCTTGCCGGGATTCGCTTTCAGCGTCGCTGGGAGCAAGCCGCCTTTTTGGCTGGCGGCGGAGCCTGGCAGGCCCCGGCTCAGCCGCTGCTTGAATTTCTGCACGGCCAGGGAGGGCGAATGCACTCCTCCTGCCAACCGGGAGTGGTGCATGCCGATTTATGCCAGGTTCTGCCCGATTTTGTGGTGACCGGTCTGCGTCGCGCATTGCCCCATTTCAATCGGCGGATGCGCGGGTTCTGCGGTCCGGAAGCAACCTTGATCGGAGTCGAGACCCGAACCTCGGCACCTGTGCGCATTCTGCGCAACGATGATTGCGAGTCGGTCAGCCATCCGGGCCTGTATCCAGCAGGGGAGGGCGCTGGCTATGCCGGTGGAATCATGAGTGCAGCGGTTGATGGATTAAAAGTTGCCAGCAGCATTCTGCGGCGTCACCAAAAGCAGTGAAGGGGTTATTTTGAAACAACTCTATATCAATCAAATCAAAGAACGCGATCAGATCGAATCGATTTTCATGGTCCGCGATAAGATCACCGCGATGGCTAAAAACGGCAAGCCCTATATGACCTTGAAGTTGATGGACCGGACCGGAGAGGTTGAAGGGCGTGTCTGGGACCGGGTGGATGAGTTTTCCAGCTATTTCGGCAAAAATGATTTTATCCTGATCAGGGCCAAGGCCAGCGTCTATCTGGGAAAAATGCAGCTGGTTGTACAAAACCTGCAGCGCATCGAAGAGGAGCAGATCGACCTGGCTGATTTTCTGCCGGTATCGGGCCGGGATCAGGGGCAGATGCGCGCCGAACTCGACCAATTGCTTGACTCTCTCAGCGACCCCCACATCAGCGCCCTGTTGCGCTCCTTTTTCGACGACCCTGATTTTTTCGCCTGCTACCGTAAGGCCCCGGCTGCCAAGGGGATGCACCATGTCTATCTGGGCGGACTGCTCGAGCATTCGCTGGCGGTTTCCGCCCTGGCGAACGACGTCGCGGCCCGCTATCCGCAGATCAACCGCGATCTGTTAATCGCCGGTGCGCTGCTGCACGATGTCGGTAAGGTCGCCGAACTGAGCTATCAGCGCTCCTTCGACTATACCGATGAAGGCAAACTGTTGGGACATATTATCATCGGCGTACAGATGGTTGAAGATCGCGTCCGCGAATTGCCCGATTTTCCCCGCGAGCTGGCCGTGATGATCAAGCATTTGCTGCTGTCTCACCACGGGCAGTATGAATTCGGTTCGCCTAAGCGACCGAAGTTTCTCGAGGCGGTGGTTTTGAATTTTATCGATGATCTCGACTCGAAGATTAACGGCATACAGACGCATATCAATAAGGAGACAGAGAGTGAGAGCAGCTGGACCAGCTACCACCGCCTTTATGATCGCTATTTCTACAAGGGTCCGGGTGGTGAAAAGGCTGCATCCGTAAGCGCGCCGCCTGCCCCTGACCGGCAGCCTCAGCGGCGGGCGCAGCAACAATCCAAGCCGGATAAGCAGCGCTTCAGCAAGCCGCTCGGTGCAACTCTGGGGGAGCAGCTCAAAGAAAAAAATCTCGATCTGTTTTCTGCCATGACTGATAAGGGTGAACCTAATGATTCTTGAAAGCCTGCCGACCGGCCCCCTGCAAGTGAACTGTTATCTGATCGGCTGTGAGGTGACCCGCAAAGCTGCGGTCATTGATCCTGGCGGAGATGCCGAGCAGATTCTCGCTTTGCTGGCCAAGCACCAGCTTGAGCTGCAGATGGTGATAAACACCCATGGCCACTTTGATCATGTCGGCGGCAACAAGGTTCTACTGGATGCGACCGACGCCGAATTGCTGCTGCATGAGGCTGACAGCCCCTTGCTCAGTCGGGCCGCGGAACACGCCAGCGCCTTCGGCTTGAGTGCTGAGCTCTCGCCGCCGGCTCAGCGTCTGCTCCAGGGTGGGGAACGATTACAGCTGGGAGAGTTGTTGATCGACGTTATTCACACGCCCGGGCATACTCCCGGCGGCATCTGTCTGCGGATCGCTGACCAGCTGTTTGTCGGCGATACCCTGTTTGCCGGCTCGATCGGGCGGACCGATTTGCCCGGCGGCAATCATCAGCAGTTAATCGACAGCATCCACAATCAGTTGCTCGATCTTCCGGAGAACCTTGTTGTTCATCCAGGGCACGGACCGGCGACCAGCATCGGCCGGGAAAAGCTGAATAATCCGTTCTTGAATTAAGGAAGCCAGTATGCTCAAGGGCAAAACAGTCGTTCTCGGCATCAGCGGCGGGATCGCCGTCTACAAAGTGGTCGAACTGCTGCGCTTGTTGACCAAGGCAGGTGCCGAAGTGCATGTGATCATGACCAGAAGTGCCCAGGAATTTGTTACCCCGCTGACCTTTCAGACCCTTTCGGGGAACCCTGTGCATACCGACCTGTTCAACCTCCATCAGGAGCAGGAGATCGGCCATATCTCCCTGGCCGATCGCGCCGATCTGTTCCTGCTGGCGCCGGCCACCGCCAATCTGATCGGCAAAATCGCCCAGGGACTGGCAGATGATCTGCTGACCACCAGCATCATGGCGACCAAAGCGCCAGTGCTGGTGGCTCCCGCGATGAATACCAACATGTACGAAAATCCTATTTATCAGCGCAACGAGAAAATTTTGGCCGAGAGCGGCTACCATCTGCTTGAGCCAGCCAGCGGAGAACTGGCCTGCGGCTGGGAGGGGAAGGGCAAATTGCCCGAACCCGGACAAATTCTGGCGGCCGCCGAATCGGTTCTGGTGCCCAAGGATCTGCTCGGCTGCCGGCTGCTGGTCACTGCGGGGCCGACCCGCGAAGAGCTTGATCCCGTTCGCTATCTGAGCAACTATTCGTCCGGAAAAATGGGCTATGCTATTGCCGCCGCGGCCCGCCAGCGGGGCTGCACCGTGACCCTGGTGAGCGGTCCGACCAACCTTGCGGCTCCGGTCGGGGTCAACTGTATCAGGGTTTCCAGCGCCGCTGAAATGCGTGACGCGGTGCTGCAGCGGCTTGAAGAGGTTGAGGTGGTGGTCAAGGCGGCGGCGGTTGCCGATTACCGACCGGTTCAGCGGGCGCAGCAGAAAATGAAGAAAACCGGCGATGAGCTGGTGATCGAACTGGAACGAAATCCGGATATTCTCGCTGAGCTGGGAGAGCGTAAAGAGGGGCGGATTCTGATCGGCTTTGCCGCGGAGACCGAGCGCCTGATTGCCCATGCCGCGGAAAAGCTGAAAAAGAAAAACCTCGATATGATCGTCGCCAACGATGTCAGTCGCGAGGGCGCCGGGTTCGACGTCGACACCAACATCGTCCGTTTTCTGCACGCTGATGGTCGGATGGAAGAGTTCGATCTGATGAGCAAAAAACAAGTTGCTCATCAGTTGCTGAATCGAGTCGCGGTCCTTTATAAACCCTGAATCAGCTTAGGTTAAACCACAGTAAACAGGGGCAGGATCTCATCCGGGTTGGTGATGCCCAACCTGAAGCGGTTACGCAGTTCCTTGAGAATCAGCTCAGAGTCCTCGGGACGCAGTTTGCCATCCAGCCAGAGCAGGTTGAGATTTTTCCGAATCAACTTGGCCGCTGTCAGCGCCCGGTCGCCGGTCGGATCGGCATTCCAGTAAGGACTGTTTTCATCTCCTAGAATGCCGTTAATCGCTTCCAGCCCCAGGCGCATATATTCGGCATGCTCAACTTCATCGAATTCCCATTTGGAGCGGTCAGCCATGGAATTCAGCAGCTTATGCCATTTTTGCAAACGGCTGACCAGCATCATCGAGTTAAACAGTTGCTTGTTGGTGCGAAACGAAAAAATTGTATCGGAGATAATTCGACTGAGCACCAGGTCGAGCTTGCGGTTATCGTTCTGGGCCAACCGTTCAGCCAGCTCCCAGGTCTCTATTGGCACCCCGGTCTCGGCGCGGATTTCCCAGTAGGTGTGTTGCAGCAAACTGCTGTTGTAGGTTTTTGCCATTTTAATCGGCACAAAATAGCCATGGGCGATAGTATCGGCAGCCAGATGGGCCAGATAGCCGTAGGCACAGGCTTCCGCGGCGGGCCCATCGGTTTTAGCTGATGCCAGAACCTTTCGCGCCACTCGCCAGTTGTGGCAATGTTCCAGATAGTGAGTGAATTTTTTTCCGAGGGTGATGTCAGGAGCGACGCAGCCATAGAGAAAATCCATCGGCTGGGCCGCCAGCAGGGCCTGAAGGGTTTGAGGTAGGGCTTCAGGGGCAGCCAACAACCGTGCGCCCAAGGTCAAATGAACGCCGATCCCCCAGGCAAAGACATCAGTTGGCAGCAGAAGCAGAATCAACAGCAGTATAAAAAGGCGCATCAAGCCGCCTCCAAAGGTAAGAGACATCTCTGCAAGAAGTGGATAGAAAACGAGACGCCATGCCAGATAAAGTATATCACGAATGCCGTGAACTGATCTCCCAGGGAAAAGTTCTGCTAGAGGATCTGCATGATTGGGGGTTTTCCTCAGTGCCCGAACTTGTCGCAGAAGATTTACCGATCTGTCCGGTTGAGCTACCGGCCGCCAGGGCCGAGGGCCAGGCTGAAACCGCTTGCCGGAAGGAAACTCTCGAAGAGCTCGGTGCCCGTTTGCAGACCTGTACCCGCTGTCCACTTTGTGAGCAGCGCCAGCGTGTGGTTTTTGGTGTCGGTAATCCCCAGGCCGACCTGGTACTGGTCGGTGAAGCGCCAGGTCGCGAAGAGGATGAAAAAGGCGTCCCCTTTGTCGGCGAAGCAGGGCGGCTTCTGGACAGAATTCTTTTCGCCATGAAGCTCAGTCGGAAGGATGTCTATATCTGCAATGTTATTAAGTGCCGACCACCGAAAAACCGCGATCCGCAAACCGAGGAGATCGCCGCCTGCGAACAGTTCCTCAAGCAGCAGCTCGAGTTGATCCGGCCCAGGTTGATCATCGCCTTGGGCAGATTCGCTGCCCAGACCCTATTGCAAAGCAAGGAACCGATTGGGCGGCTGCGCGGCCAATGGCGCGAATATCAGAGCATTCCCTTGATGCCGACCTACCACCCGGCCTATTTGCTGAGAAACCCTGCGGGAAAGCGCGATGTCTGGGAGGATATGAAGCAGGTACTTCATAAGTTAAATGGTTAGCCGGCCGATCGCTGTCAATCGTTCAAGCAAAGATATCGATGAATGACCCGGGCAGGGGGGTGGGCTCTGTTGATTGCTGCTGATATTTACTCAATTTTGGGGATTGCGGCGCGTTGGTCATGGCAGCATTAAGCGATGTCTCTGGCTCGAGGGTCAGATCCAGGTTGGTTCGTTCTCGACCGGTGCCCCTGCTGGCTGGGGAGTAGATCTCGACATATTCGGCGTCGATGACCGGGGGCTGAGCGTTTTTAGCATAGCTGTCGGCGGCCCGCCCTTGACGTCTGTCGATTCTCTCGACGGCCTTTTGCGCATTGGCAGAGGAGCTGGGCTTTACTGTTTGAACCGGAATGTTGGCGGAGGAAATACGCACAACGACACCTTTTCTGACAAGTTAATTCATTTTTATACTTCTTAAATATACGTCCACATTAAGCAGAATACAAGGTGCATTTGAACAGTCGTCAACGGTGGGTTGCCGGCGAGTTCCCGTGGAATGGTTTAGCCCGGTTCGCTGAGCAGGGCAGACAATTTTTCCGCCGGGAGATTTCTGACATATTCCTGCATGCCGCGGAGTGAATTGCCGAGAAAGTAACGCTCGCGGCTGGCAATGTCTTCGTCCAGTTGGTTTATGTTTCGATAGTTCACGTCATGTTCAAGTAACCATTCAAGAAGTTCGTCTTCCTTGACTTCGTCATTTTTATGGATGTTTAAGGAAACACCCTTAGTCCATAGCTTTAACTGTTTGCGGCCGATTGTCAGGTGCTTTACAGCCTCGTTCACCATGCCGTAATGGGCTATGACCAAGTGTTTGGGCTGCAGGGCCAACATCCGATCAATCGACTCAACGGCCACTTCGAGAATAAACCGCGGCGGGGTCGCAGGGCGCAAGTAAATCCCTTTGGGAACTGGGCAATGGACGCCGATCAGTTCACCGGCAAACAGGACTTCGCCGAATTGATAGCAGCAGTGATGCTGGGCGTGACCGGGTGTCAGGTGTGTGCGAATGCCCGTTGCTCCAACCTCTTCTGTAAAAGAAATCTGCTCAGCCGGGATCGGCAGGATCTCTCCATAGGTCTGGGCCAGTGCGCCGAGAACCTGTTGCGATCCCTGCCATAACTTTTCCGGTGCGAGCAGGTGTTTGATCCCCTGCGGGTGGCAGATGACCTGGGCGGAGGGAAACTCCCTAAGCAAGGCCCCGGTGCCGCCGGCGTGGTCGATGTGGATGTGGGTCAACAGAATATAGTCAAGTTTTTCCACCCCGCGTTGGCGAAGCACCTTGAGCAGGTGAGGGATGGTCGAAAGTGGCCCGGGATCGACCAGAAAAGCGAGGTTGGTATCCCGATAAAGCCAACAGCTGACGAACTTACGGAAACCTGGCAGGGAAGGTTGGTCCAAATCGATGCAATAAAAGTTGGCCTGATTCATAAAACCGCCTTTGCCGCTTGTTTTCCCTTCAACTCTTAGCTCTCCTTCGGCGCGGATTCATCTTCTTTGCTTTGCCGGACGATATCCTTCAGCCAGGCGATCTCTTCCGGCTCGAACTGTTTCTGATATTCGGTACCATAGTTCATCGCCCAATAGAGGTTAGGGAGCGACATCTCGGTAATCGCGTGCCCCGGCACGGCCACGTATTTGGCTCCGTCTTCAGCCCAATCGGTGAGACGTTTAATGGTATCGAAGAGCATCAGGTACTCGTTGCCCTCTGCTTCGACGAGCAGCGGAGTCGCACCCTGATCCTCACTTTCACTCTGATTCTTGTCTGCTACCGTGGGAATAAAAAACAGTGAATTGAGAAATAGATCGTAAAAAACCGGCTGGGCGCTGACATCCTGGCGACAGGCTTGCAGTGCCTGGTCAATTTTTGTCACGTTGAGATCCTTTCAGCTGTGAGTCCTTCATGGTCGTGGGTCATGCTGCTGAAGCATAGGGGAGTTGAGCGAGAAGATGCAAGCATCCGCAGCAGATTTTTTCTGCCAGGATCAGTCTGCTTGTGGTGGAGGGTTTTCATAGTAGGTTAACTGCCAGCCTTTGGCCTGCATGCAAACGTTGTAAAGGCGATCCAGGTCACGGTTGTAGCGGAAGAAGTCGTAGTGCGGCTGCCGCCAGTAATAGTTTCGATGACCCCGATAATAATAGCTGTCGTAATAGGGGCCGAAATAACGTGGATAATAGTAGTCAAAACGATCAATCTGCTGTTGCGACAATTGCCGACATTCGATTTTCGCCTGCTGCAGGGACGCGTTAGAGAGTCCCTCGGGGTGCTGCCAGACCCAGTAGCCGCTGCCCAGGCAGCCGCTCAGCATGCCGCTGAAAAATATTACTGCAAGGATGAGAGAAAATTTACCTTTGCATGATTGAATCGGATTCATAACCTTGAGTATAACTCAGGGCGGCGGTGCCTGACAGCTGGTGCGGCAAAATCCTTTTGCCTGGCGGCAGCATGCCTGCTATTTTGGCTGCAGGCGTTAACGACGATTCTGAAAAAGACATTCCAATGCGTATTCTCCATACCTCCGACTGGCACCTCGGCCGTCAGTTTCACAATGTTTCCCTGCTTGAAGATCAGAAGCATGTTCTTGACCAGATTATTGATATCGTGGACCAGCGGCAGATCGACGTCGTGCTGGTGGCCGGGGATATCTATGATCGCTCGGTACCGCCGGCCGCTGCCGTCGAGTTGCTCGATGAGACGGTCAATCGGATCTGTCATGAGCTGCAGACGCCATTGATTATGATCGCCGGCAATCACGATGGGCCCGACCGTCTGGCCTTTGCAGCCCGCCAACTGGCACCCGCCGGGCTGCATATCGTCGGTCCGCTCTGGCGGAAGCCGCAGCCGATTGTCCTTTCGGCGGCGACCGGCGAAGTGGCCTTTTATCCGATCCCTTACGCCGATCCTGCCAGGGTTCGTAATCTGCTGAGCACAGAAGCCGCCAGCCATGATCAGGCGATGGCACAGCTGCTGGCGTTGATTCGTGAAGACTTGCATCCGGAGCGGCCGACCGTGCTGATCGGGCACTGCTTTTTGGCCGGCGGCGAGGTTTGCGAATCGGAGCGGCCGCTTTCCATCGGCGGCGCCGACCAGGTTTCCAGCGAGCATTTCCGGGGGTTCAGTTATGTCGCCCTGGGGCACTTGCATGGTCCCCAGCAGCGCGGCAGCAAAGCGATTCGCTATTCCGGCTCACCGCTGAAGTATTCCTTCTCCGAAGAAAACCAGCAGAAGTCGGTGACCCTGGTCGAGCTTGACGCCAGCGGACAGCCAAGCATTGAGACCATCGCCTTGCAACCGCTGCGGAATATGCGGGTTCTGGAAGGGGCTTTGGAGCAGTTGCTGCGCGAGGGAAAACAGGATCCGCATGCTGACGATTACCTGCTGGTGCGCCTGACGGACGACCATGCCATTCTCGATGTGATGAGCAAATTGCGCGAAGTTTATCCCAATGTCCTGCATCTTGAGCGGCCGGGACTGATGGCTCGCGGCGAAACGCTTGAGGTCAGCCGAGAGCGCCTGGCGCTGGGCGAGCTGGCCATGTTCAGCGATTTCTATTCCCAGGTGACCGGCAAAGCCCTCTCTGCCGACCAGCAGGCGATCATCGCCGCCAGCTTGGATCAGCTGCATGGTCAGGAGTCTTAGCTCATGCGCCCGCTGTTGCTCCAGATAATCGCCTTTGGCCCCTTTGCCGCCGAGGAGCTGATCGATTTTACCCGCCTTGGAGAGAATCCTTTATTCCTGATCAACGGACCCACCGGCTCCGGGAAAACGACAATTCTCGATGCCATCTGTTTTGCTCTGTACGGAAAAACCACCGGTGATGAACGGGAAGGGGGGCAGATGCGCTGCGATCTGGCCGCAGCTGACCTGCTGACCGAAGTGTCGCTGGAATTTGAACTGCATGGCCGGCGCTTTCGTATTCGCCGGGTGCCGGAGCAGCAGCGGCCGAAATCGCGCGGCGAGGGGTTCACCGAACAGAAGCCGGAGGCACAATTCGCTGAGCTGCTTGACGATGGCGGGGAAAAGTTACTGGTTTCCAGTAAAGTGACCGAAGCCACCCGGGAGATCGAAAACCTGACCGGCTTGTCGGCTGACCAGTTTCGTCAGGTGATGGTCCTGCCCCAAGGCAAATTTCGCCAGCTGCTGATGGCTGAATCGAGTGAACGGGAAAAAATCTTTGGCCAACTTTTTCAAACGGGCATTTACAGGCGCCTTGAAGAGAGCCTGAAAATTCAATCTGCTGAAATCCGCCGCGACCGGGAACGCCAATTACAGTTGCAGCAGGGGATTCTTGAAGGGGCGGAGGTTGCTTCAGCGGAGGAACTTGATGAAGAAATTAAGGTTCTGCAACCTGAGGTAAACCAGAAAGAAAAAGACAAGCTGGCTGCGGAACAGGAGTTTCTGCGCGCCGGGAAAAATCTCCAACAGGCCGAGAGTCTGGCCGCTGAGTTTGCCCGGTTCGACGAGCTGGCTGGGCAATTGTCTGAGATGAAACGGCAGCAAGGGGTGATTGAGGGAAGTCGCCAACGGCTCGCCCGCGCAGAACAGGCGCTGAAACTTGAGCGCTATTTTGCCGAACGGCAGCGCTGTGAGAAAGAGCAGCAGGAGTCAAAAAAAGAATTTCTAGCGGCGCAGACGCATCTGCAGGCTGCCGGGCA
>CAMYNR010000067.1 GCA_947259715.1 uncultured Desulfuromonadales bacterium | reverse complement strand
TCGGCGTTCCTTGATCATTGAAATGGCATCCATGTCTTCTTCTCCTCTTCGAGAATCTGCAAGGGGGTTGGCAGAAAGATCTCACCTGTTTCAACTCCTGTTTCCAGTTCCGTGCCCGGCTGGATCGTCAGGCCCGGTAGATTTTTCCTTCGTAAGTCATAATTATTTCTTGCCTGTTATTTCTGCCAGAACCGACTCGATAACGCGTACCACCTCTGCCGTTTTTTGCTGGTTCAGGGCATCGGCATGGGGCGAGTTGAATCGACCTGCGTCGTTGTCGAAATACTGCCCGGAAGCGGTTGCGAATTCGTCTGCCAGTGCCGCACGGCAAAGAATGTCCGCACCGATGCGGATGTCTTTACCGGCTACGCCGAAGCCCTCTTTCACCATCTTGCTGGCGAGGAGCGAGCCGGGGTTCACAGCGACGATAACCGGGCCGCTATCTTTATATTCAAGCCCCATGACGCGCGACCACATCGTCAGCGCCAGCTTGCTTTGCGCATAAGCGGCCATGTCCTCAGAAAGCTCGACCCGGCCGGCCAGCGCTTCCGGATTGACAGGAGCCTGGGCAGCGGAGGACAGGTTGACAACGCGGCCGGATGCGCCCAGCAGCGGCAGAAGCTTTTGCGTCAGCAGATAGGGGGCCAGCGTATTGACCGCGAAGCGGACATCGAGCCCATCCGGGGTGATGGGATCGGCCGTTTTCAAGACGCCGGCGTTGTTGATCAGCACATCAAGCTGAGCGTGCTTTTCAGCCACGGCCTTCGCAAGGATTTCCACATCATCCATACTTGACAGGTCAGCCAGGTAGCACTCCACCTGCCCATCGCCTGGCAGGGCGGCGAGCTCTTTCGCCACTTTGTCCAGCTTTGCCGGGTTGCGCCCGTGCAGCAGAACCTTGTGCCCTTGCGAAACCAGCATTTTGGCGGTTTCCAGGCCGATGCCGTCGGTCGCTCCGGTGATCAGAATCGTTTTTTCCATCGCTATTCTCCGTTATTCTCGAGCTCCGCAAGCATCGGCAGACCCTGAACATTGACCGGAGGGTAATCAAAGGTCACGGTCAGGACGGCGTCGTTTTTCTCCACTTTAAATGTTGTATAGCCTTCGTAAGTCATGTCTTTTTCCTTTAGATAAGATCGTTCTTTTTAAAAGCCTTCGAGGACAATCTTGCCGATCGACCGGCCCGATTCCAGTTCCGCGTGCGCAGCCTTGAGGTGGGCGGCATTGATGGCCCCCAGGTTTTTACCAACGGTGGTCTCGATATACCCCTGGTCGATCAAATCGGCTACGCGGTTAAGCAGGCGTCCCTGCTCATCCATATCGGCCGCCTTGAACATGGAGCGGGCAAACATGAACTCGATGTGAAGCGACAGGCTCTTTGGCTTCATCTTCATGACATCCAGCGGCTCGGCAGGGTCATCGATCATGGCAATTTTACCAAAAGGCGCCAGCAGCTCTGTGTAGCTGTCGAAGTAAGAGCCGGTAGCGTTCAGGCTTGCAACGTGCGTCACCGCCCCGATACCGAGAGCCTCGATCTGCGGCCCCAGCGGTTTGCTGTGGTCGACGACATGATCCGCCCCCAGCTTCTTCACCCAGGCTTGCGAGCTTTCGCGTGATGCGGTGGCGATAATCGTGGCGCCGGTGATCGCCTTGGCCAGCTGCAGAAAGATGGAACCGACACCTCCGGCAGCACCGACAACCAGAATCACCTCATCCGATTGCTCCGCCGAATCCGGGGATTGCTGCTTGATCGCCAGGTGCTCAAAGAGCATTTCCCAGGCGGTGATGGCGGTCAGCGGCAGCGCGGCGGCCTCGGCGTCCGACAGGCTTTTCGGTTTGCTGCCGACCAGGCCCTCGTCAACGAGCTGATATTCGGCGTTGCTTCCCTGGCGGTTGAGGTCGCCGGCATAGTAGACCAGGTCCCCCGGCTTGAACTGCGACGCCGCCTCGCCGGTAGCGACAACCTCACC
Source organism: uncultured Desulfuromonadales bacterium (assembly GCA_947259715.1). Classification (GTDB taxonomy): domain Bacteria; phylum Desulfobacterota; class Desulfuromonadia; order Desulfuromonadales; family Geopsychrobacteraceae; genus Malonomonas. Next base: position 1,902 of record CAMYNR010000067.1, on the reverse strand, counting down.
CACGGCATCCCAGCCAATCACCTTGTACTCGCCATCGGCGGGAGAGACCCTCTGGCGAATCTTGTAGTCGACCGGATTGACCGCGATCGCCCTGACCCTCACCAGCAGGTCGCGGCCGGTGGCGATCAGCTGGGGAAGTTCGACGTCGATCAGGGATTCAGGGTCATTGATGGGCAGGGATTTGGTATAGCCAACAGCTTTCATGATGTTCCTCCAGCTGGGTGATGACTGGAGTGTCTCCAGTCGGTTCGTCACTTGAGGAGAGCATAACCCTTGACAGCCACGGGATAAACAGGCCAATAATTGAAACATTACCAAAGGAGATTTGAAAATATGCTGATAGAAGACCTTCAGCTCGTCCTCAAGGTGGCTGAATTCCGCAGCATTACCGCTGCAGCGGCTGATCTCGATATGCGTACCGCGACGGCCAGTGCGGCACTCAAGCGGGTCGAAAACGCCTTGGGCGCGGAGTTATTTATCCGCACAACGCGGAGCCTGCGGCTCTCCGGTGCGGGGGAAAGGTATATCCCGCAATGCAAGCAGGCCCTGATCATGCTCGATCAGGCCAAGCAAAAGATGAAGGGTGATCTGGACATTATCGATGGCGAACTGCGGATTGCCGTGTCATCGGATTTGGGCAGGAACCTGGTGACCCCGTGGCTGGATGAATTTATCGAGACCTACCCGAAGGTCAGCTTGAAGCTGAACATCAGTGACAGCCCCATCGACTTTTATCGCGACTCGGTGGATATTGCACTGCGCTATGGCTCGCCCAATGACGCCAATCTTTATGGGTTCAAGATCTGTAAGGTTCCAGGAGTGCTTTGTGCGACACAGGACTACCTCGATAAAAACGGTACCCCCGAACACCCTCACGAATTACCGTCCCATAACGGGCTTTTTTACCAGCTTAACGACATCGTTCACGATGTCTGGACCTTCTCGCAGCAGGGAACAGAATACAAAATCAAGATGAGCGGCAACCGCGCCTCCAATGACGGTGATCTGGTAAGGCGCTGGTGTGTCGCAGGCAAAGGCGTGGCGGTTAAATCCTGCCTCGATATGTCTGCTGATTTGTTGTCGGGGAAGGTTGTTGGCGTCATGCCCGAATTCAAACCCAGAACGACTGAACTCTGGCTTATCTGCCCGAGCAGGCAGTTACTTACGCCGGCCGCCCGGCTGCTCAGAGATATGCTCAAAAAGAAGACGGCGTCTATTTTGAAGCAGTTGATTGCAAGAGGAATTTTGGACGAGGGCGCTCTTGGCTAGAAACAGCACAGGGGCACATATCAATTATCATGGATTCTTTCAGATACTTCTTGAGGCTCGCCTTCAGACAGAAATCCCCAAACGTCAAAACGGCCATCCGGAAACTAGCTAGCCCTCTTCCATCCTTCGGGGTCAGGCTTTCTACCGCAGCCTCGGCTTAGCCACCATCCATCATACCGAACGGCGAAAGATGCTTTTCGGATCGCACTTCTAGCCTTAGTACATTGGGTTCGAAAGCAGGGAACCGGAGACTCAAACCCCCTCACTCCGATCAAATTTCATCGATAGAAATCAAGAAATCAGCCCCACTCTCCGACCGGAGAGTGGGGCTTTTTCGTTTCGCTCTCCGGTCCACGTGCGAGAGTCCTTGCGGCATTTAAGAATCCGGCGAGAGCTGCGGTATGCCACTCTCTTGGGGATCCTTGTTTTTGGATGACTCTTGACCCAGGATTATTCATGTTATACTTTCTTACCACCTTCATCGTTCAACAGGGAACGGGTATGGCGACATTTATTTCTCAGATATTGAAGCGCAAGGGGAGTAAGGTCTGGAGCATCGCTCCGGATGCCACGATTTACGAGGCCCTGGCACTGATGGAAGAAAAGAACATCGGTGCGTTGGTTGTCCTGGAA
>CAMYNR010000066.1 GCA_947259715.1 uncultured Desulfuromonadales bacterium | reverse complement strand
TTGCAGTATCTTTCGATGATCTCGATTTCCGCTTTCGCGCTCATGAGCGTCTTTCTCCTTTACACGTAATTGCTGCTTTTGCAGCCTGTTCAAAGCGGCGGAAGACTATCACAATCGGCGAGTTTACGCCAGAAAAAACTTGTATACAGTAGCCAGCCGCCACTCCGAAAACTTGTCCCGCCTGATTTCCTGAGGGGTAACAAAATTACTTCATTCAAATTTACAAATATTGTACTTAAACAAGAAGGGCAGCCGGCTGGCTGCCCTTCTGTTGCATGCCAATCAATCGTTCTTAAAGACCCATGCTGCCGACGAGCTCCTTGACCGCAGCCACGGAGTTGTCGAACATCGCCTGCTCTTCTTTATCCAGCTTGAACTCAATGATTTTTTCTACGCCGCCGGCACCAAGGACACAAGGCACGCCAACATAGTAATTATCAACGCCGAACTCACCCTTCAGTAGAGCGCAGGTTGCCATAACCCTCTTTTGATCTTTGAGGATCGACTCAGCCATGGCGATCGCTGAAGAGGCCGGGCTGTAGAAGGCGGAACCGGTCTTGAGCAGGGCAACAACTTCGCCACCAGCTTTCTTGGTCCGCTCAACCATGGCATCCATAACTTCCTGAGCCTTGGCAGCGCTGCCATACTTCTGCTCGAGGAGCTCCATCACCGGAATACCCTTGACACTGGCATAACGGACCAGAGGGACCATGGTATCGCCGTGGCCACCCAAGGTCATAGCGGTGACGTCCTTGACCGATACCCCGAGTTCCCAGGCAATGAAAGTCTCGTAACGAGCGGAATCAAGAACACCGGCCTGCCCCATAACACGCTCGGACGGGAATCCGGTAACTTTCTGGCAAAGGGTGACCATTGCATCGAGCGGATTGGAGATAACGATGACGTGGGCATCAGGTGCGTTGTCGCGGATCCCCTCAGAAACCGAAGTCATGATCTTGGAGTTAACTTCGATCAGGTCATCACGACTCATCCCCGGCTTACGCGGCAGACCAGCGGTAACGATAACAACGTTAGCACCAGCGATATCTTTGTAAGAGTTAGTACCGGTTACGCTGACGTCAAAACCATCAACTGGAGAAGCCTCAGCGATATCGAGGGTCTTGCCCTGAGGCATATCCTCAACGATGTCAAACAAGACGACATCACCCAGCTCACGCAGGCAAGCCAGCTGAGCCAGGACGCCACCAATCTGTCCACCACCGATCAGAGCAATTTTTGGTCTAGCCATTCTCTCTCTCCTTTACATGGATAATTTCGCCAGGCCAGAAAATGGCTGGCATCGATATAACTTCGTTTGAAACAATCCGACTAAATCATATAATTTTGTATACAGTATACAAAGAAATTTTGACTGTCAAGAGGCTTTGCGCTTTGAAGTAATTTTATCTTGATACAACATATAGAGACCTCCTGGCTAGTCAATAATCTGATCTACAGAGACTAGAAAGAGACTGCCTCCTGGGCACCAAATGGACAAAAAAAGGGCCCACCAGTGGCGGGCCCTTTTTTTCCTAAATAAACCTAGGATTTACATCGCATTGACAATAGCATTCAGGGTTGCGCTCGGACGCATCGCCTTGTCGGCCTTAACCGGATCGAACTTGAAGTAACCACCAACATCAACCGGTGAGCCTTGGCACTCGATCAGCTCCCCGTCAATTTTATCAGCGTTCTTCTGAAACTCTGCGGCAACTTCAGCAAAGCGGGACTTCAAGGCTGCATCCTTGTCCTGAGCGGCAAGGGCCTGGGCCCAGTAGAGAGCCAGGTAGAAGCTGGCGCCACGGTTGTCGATCTCCTTGACCTTACGGGAAGGCAGCTTCTGGTTTTCCAGGTACTGACCGATACCGGCGTCAAGAGTTTCGGCCAGGATCTTGGCCTTAGGGTTGTTGTCAGCAGCTGCAGCCTGCTCCAGGGACGGAACCAGCGCACAGTACTCACCCAGAGAATCCCAGCGGATGTGGCCCTCCTTGAGGAACTGCTCAACGTGCTTCGGAGCAGAACCACCGGCGCCGGTCTCGAACAAGCCACCACCGTTGATCAGAGGCACGATCGACAGCATACGAGCCGAGGTGCCCAGTTCGAGGATCGGGAACAGGTCGGTCAGGTAGTCACGCAGCACGTTTCCGGTCACCGAGATGGTGTTCAGCCCCTTGCGAACGCGCTCGAGGGAGAACTTCATCGCATCGACCGGTGCCATGATGCGGATATCAAGGCCTGTTGTGTCGTGCTCGGGCAGGTACTTGTTGACCTTTTTAATGATTTCTTTATCGTGGCCACGCTTTTCGTCGAGCCAGAAGATGGCCGGCTCACCGGAATCTTTGGCGCGGTTAACAGCCAGCTTGACCCAGTCTTTGATCGGAATATCTTTGGCCTGACTGGAGCGGTAGATGTCGTCCTTGTTGACCGGCTGCTCCATCAGCACGGTACCGTTGGAAGCAACAACCTGGAACTTACCATTCGAAGGGGCTTCGAAGGTCTTGTCGTGGGAACCGTACTCTTCAGCCTTCTGTGCCATCAGGCCGACGTTGGCAACGCTGCCCATGGTGGCCGGGTCGAACTGGCCGTTCTTGTTGGCATCTTCACAGATCTCGCGGTACATGGTGGCGTAGCAGCGATCGGGAACCATAGCGATGGTGGCCTGGAGCTCGTCGGCCTTGTTCCACATGCAACCACCGTCACGCACAACGTTCGGCATCGACGCATCAACGATGACGTCGTTCGGAACGTGCAGGTTGGTGATGTTCTTGCGGGAGTCGACCATGGCAAGTGCAGCCTGGCCTTCGTAGCAAGCGTTGATGTCAGCTTCGATTTCAGCTTTCTTGTCGGCTGGAAGTTTATTGAGCTTGTTGAGGATGTCGCCCATACCAAAGTTCGGGTTGGCACCGATCGACTTCAGGGTGGCAGCATGCTTCTCAAGGGCATCCTTGAAGTAAACCTTGACGCAGTGACCGAACATGATCGGGTCGGAGATCTTCATCATGGTCGCTTTGAGGTGCAGGGAGAGGAGGACGTCCTTCTCTTTGGCCTCTTGCGCGGTCTTGGCGTAGAACTTTTGCAGTTCAGCAACCTTCATGACCGAGCTGTCGCAGACTTCACCAGCCTGCAGAGCAACTTCCTTCATGTCGGTGACAGTTCCAGCAGCGTCGACGAACTGAATCTTGACGGTGTCAGCGGCGTCCATGGTGACCGATTTTTCGGTCTCGTAGAAGTCACCACCGTCCATGTGCGCAACGCGGCACTTGGAAGTACCAGGAGCAGGCCAGGGCTTCATCATGCGGTGTGGGTTCTTCTGAGCGAACCTCTTTACCGATGCGGCGGCGCGACGGTCGGAGTTACCTTCCCGCAGCACTGGATTAACGGCTGAACCAAGCACCTTGGCGAAACGAGCCTGCAGCTCTTTTTCTTCCGGGGTGTTCGCTTCTTCCGGGTAGCTGGGAATATCATAACCCTTTTCCTGCAGCTCCTTGATACAGTCCTGCAGCTGAGGAATAGAAGCGCTGATGTTTGGCAGCTTGATAACATTGGCTTCCGGAGTCTTTACCACCTCGCCCAACTCCGACAGGTAGTCGGCCACTTTCTGCTCTTCGGTCAGCTTCTCCGGGAAGTTGGCGATAACGCGCCCGGCCAGGGAAATGTCTTTGGTCTCAACCTCAACACCAGTTCCCTTGGCAAAGGCCTGCACAATCGGCAGAAAAGCGTAGGTTGCCAAAGCCGGTGCTTCATCAATTTCTGACCAGATAATTTTTGCCATTCTTCTCTCTCCTTAAGTTTTTAAGCCCGTAACAAGAAGAGGCTCAATAAAAACAACGCAAATCGCCATTGTTCGCAGAGCCTACACAAAAACGCAGTACTTTCTACAGCGTGTATACAGTATACAAAAGGAAATATGCTGTCAAGATTCTTTACGCTACCTGAAACCACGCCAGAAAAAAAAGCCAAAGATGACTTATTGGTGGATATATTCAGGTTTCATGACTGTTGCGGAACGCCAAACAGAATGCGCAAAAAAAACGCCTGATCCCGGCTGGCTGGGCAGCGGGAGACAGGCGCTTTCTTTAGCACTGGCTCAGACTATGACTCAATCAAACAATTGCAAGGCCCGCGCTTCCTCACGCGCCTCTTCCTGTTCAGCCTGAGTCTTATCTCGCGGGACAATCAGGGTCTGGCCAGGAAAGACCTGCCGAGGGTCTTTGATCTGGTCACGGTTGGCTTTATAGATCAGCGGCCAGAGCAGTTCATCGCCATAAACCTCATCACGGGCAGCAACCATCGCGAGGTCCTCGCCATCAAGCACCTCGACCTGATTCAGCAACTTTGGTTCCGGCTCCTGACGTAAAGGCGGACGTGGGGAAACCGGTTTTTTCGGTGCCGGTGGCTCGGTCAGCTTGGCCAGCTCCTCGGCCTTCAGACGTTCAGCCTCGGCCCGGGCCCTTTCCTCCTCAAGCTTGCGCTGCTGCGCTTCGAACAAAATTTTTTTTTCCTGCGTTGCCAGGCTAAGCGCTTGCGAGCCATACCTGCGGGCCAATTCAAGCCGCTGGTTGGCCTTTTTATGACGACCGGCCAGAATCAACAGCTCAGCTTCATGTAAAGCATCACTGGCTATCCGGTATTGTTCCGGAGCCAGCTCCGATGCCCCAGAGGCATAGGCTTGCGCAACGATCTGTCTGGTGCCATCCAGATCCTTGACCGGCGGCTTAGCGCAGCTGACCAGGAGCAACAGTCCGCAGACTATAATCAACAGACGCTGAAACATCTGCCCTCTTTTCTCGGCTGTCAAATAATTACTTGGGGGCTTTCCGCAGGCGGATTGCCAGTTCCTGCAACTGCTTTTCGCTGACCTCATTAGGTGCCTCAGAAAGCAGACAGGTCGCTTTTTGAGTTTTTGGAAAAGCTATGACGTCGCGGATCGAGTCGGCTCCGGCCAGGATCATCATCAGGCGATCAAGGCCAAAGGCAATGCCACCGTGCGGGGGAGCCCCGAAGCTGAGCGCATCAAGTAAAAAGCCGAATTTCTCTCGTGCCTCGGCTTCATCTATCCCCAGCAGCTCAAACATTCGTGACTGTACAGCCTGATCATGGATACGGATACTGCCGCCGCCAACTTCCGAACCGTTCAGGACCAGATCGTAAGCTTGGGCCCGCGCCTTACCAGGCTCGCTATCGAGCAGCTCAATGTCTTCTTCAAGGGGCGCGGTGAATGGATGATGAACCGCAACATGGCGCCGCTCTTCACCATCCCACTCCAGCAGCGGAAAATCGGTAATCCAGACAAACTTGTAAACATCCTTTTTTGCCAAACCGAGCTTCTGCCCCAAATGGCCGCGCAAGCGTCCCAGCGCCTCATTGGTAATGCTGGATTTATCCGCGACAAACAGCAGCAGATCGCCGACTTCAGCATTCAGCTTTGCATTGAGGGAGTCAAGCTCTGCGGCGCTGAAGAACTTGGCAATCGGCGATTGCCAACCCTCTTCGGTGACCTTGACCCAGGCCAGTCCCTTGGCGCCGTAAATTTTGACGAACTCAGTCAGATCATCCAACTCTTTACGGGAAAAACCGGCACACCCCTTGGCATTTAACGCCTTAACCAGGCCGCCATCCTTGGCAACGCTGGCGAATACCTTGAACTCTGAATTGGCGACCAACTCGGTAATCGTCACCAGTTCCAGATCGAAACGCAAATCGGGATTATCGACACCATAGCGGTCCATCGCCTCGGCATAGCTCAGTCGAGCCATCGGCAGACTCAGCTCCACCCCCAGCGTTGCTTCGAAAATGCTGGCCACCATTCCTTCCATGATGGTCATGACATCGTCCCGATTGACAAAACTCATCTCGCAATCGATCTGCGTAAATTCAGGCTGTCGATCGGCACGCAGGTCCTCATCGCGGAAACATTTGACAATTTGGAAATAACGATCGTAACCCGAAACCATCAACAGCTGCTTGAACAATTGTGGTGATTGCGGCAGGGCAAAAAAGTTGCCCGGATTGACCCGACTGGGGACCAGATAATCGCGGGCACCTTCCGGGGTACTTTTTGTCAGGACTGGGGTCTCAACCTCAATAAAACCCTGGCCATCCAGATAATTCCGCACCGTCTTGGCAACCTGGTGGCGCATCAGCAGATTATTCTGCAAAGCTGGACGACGTAAATCCAGGTACCGATACTTAAGACGGATATTTTCTGCGACGTCGGAATATTCATCGATCATGAAAGGCGGTGTCTCGGAACGATTGAGGATCAACAACTCGCTGATCTCAATTTCAACCTCACCGGTCTTCATCTTAGGATTAACCGTCCCTTCCGGGCGCGGAGAAACCTTGCCGCGAGCGGCCAGAACAAATTCATTGCGAACCTGCTCCGCTTTGCTGTGGGCAGCTGGATCGCGATCGGGATCCAAGGCCAGTTGGATGATTCCGTCACGGTCACGCAGATCGATGAAAATCAGGCCGCCGTGATCGCGGCGGCGCTGAACCCACCCCATGACACAGACCTCTTCACCAATCTGCTGGGCTGCGAGCTCACCACAGCGGTGCGTCCTTTTCCAGTTTCCAAGTTTATCGTTCAAAGGTTCCTCCGATATCTGTTTCTCGAGACTTTACCGGACAGGCAAAGTACAATCGCTAATTATAGGTAGCCTCACAATCACTGGTCAAGCAGAGAACCGTTTGCCCCAGGGATTTTCTGTGTTCGATATTACTTCAACTGACCAGCTAAGGTCTCCGCCAGCCCCTCGAGAGAGACCTCCTGCTGGCTGCTGTCGGCCATTTTCTTCAACTGTGCCCGGCCGGTCTGCAATTCATTTTCGCCCAGAATCAATGTGAAGCGCGCACCGAGCTTGTTGGCCCGACGCATCTGCGCCTTGAGGCCCTTGCCCTGATAATCCATTTCGGCGCGTACCCCCTGACTCTGCAGCCGCGACATCAGGACAAAAGCCTGATCCACAGCGGCGTCACCCATGGCGGCTAAAAAGAGGTCCGGGACTTCCGGAGCGATCTGATCAGCTCCCTTCATCAGCACCAGCCGTTCCACGCCGATGGCAAAACCGATTCCCGGCAACGCCGGACCGCCCAGGCTTTGAACCAGGCCATCATAACGTCCGCCGGCGGCAACGGCATTTTGCGACCCGAGTTGATCGGTCACCAGTTCGAAAGTGGTCCGGACGTAATAGTCGAGCCCGCGCACCATTCGTGAATTAACCGTAAAGGGGATCTGCAGAGTCTGAAGATGGTTTTTGACTTTATTGAAGTGACTGTCGCAATGCTCGCACAGGTGTTCGATCACCGCTGGCGCATCACAGGTCGCCTGCTTACACCCTTCAACCTTGCAGTCGAGAACCCGCAGCGGATTGGACTGGTAGCGACGCTGGCATTCACCACAGAGGCTGCTGAGCCGTGTTTCAAGGTACTCGATCAGCTGCTGGCGGTAGGCGGGTCGGCACTCAGGGCAGCCGAGAGAATTGATCTGCAGGGAGACCGCATCAATGCCAATCTCACGAAAGTAGCGATCGAGCATCGCCAAAACCTGGGCATCAATCTTCGGATCTTCCACCCCGATGACCTCAGCGCCGATTTGATGGAATTGGCGGTAACGACCCTTTTGTGGCCGCTCATAACGAAACATCGGTCCCAGGTAGTAAAGCTTGGAAACCGGGTCAAGGTTATATAATTTATGCTGAATAAAAGAACGCATCACCGGTGCGGTTCCTTCCGGCCGCAGAGTCAGCGAATTGTCGCTCTTATCCGCAAAAGTGTACATTTCCTTTTCAACGATATCGGTGGTTTCCCCGATTGAGCGACAGAAAAGCTCAGTTTTCTCGACCACTGGAGTGCGGCATTCAGAAAATCCGTAACAGCCAAACACCTCTCTGGCTTTGCCTTCCAGAAACTGCCAGGTTTCTACCTCTCCCGGCAGAATATCATTCATCCCTTTTATTGCAGTAATACTCAAGGTCTTATCCTTTGTAATTTTTCGTACTTGACGCGAACAGCCCTGTGCCAAGTTGCCGCACAAGCTCGTGAACATACCCTATTTTGCAGACAACGAAAAGGGGGTAGAAGAATAATTTTCAGGGGATATGGCAAGCAAAGAGCAGGTTGAGAACGTCGCTGCGGAATGAAAGAATGAAATGGGGCTATTGCTCTGGGATTTCTGCTGCACCTCGCACAACATTGCGCGAAATCTTGCCGGCATACATCGCCTTATCGGCAAGGGCCAACAAGTCTTTCGGCTCAGTGGCATCGATTGGAAAGGTTGCGTAACCGGTTGTCGTGGTCAGTCTGGAAAAAATTTTCTGCTCTTGCAAAAAGAGATGTTCCGCAATAGCTTTTCGGATCCGCTCGGCGACAACCTGTGCAGTCTGGCTATCGGTCTCGACCAGAATCGCGGCAAACTCGTCACCACCATAGCGAAACAAGGTATCCACATCCCGCACACAGCCGCGCAACAAGCAACCAATCTCCTGCAGCGCTGCGCTCCCGGCAAGGTGGCCATGGGTATCGTTGATCTGCTTGAAACGGTCGAGATCCATAAACAACAGCGAAAATTGCAGCCCGTAACGCTGCGAGCGGCGGATTTCATGCTCCAGTACCACTTCCATATAGCGGTGATTATAGAGGCCGGTCAGGTCATCGGTGTACATCAGCTCCTGAGCGTCCTGATAACGGCAGGAGTTTTCAAAGCCGAGGGCGATCTGGTCACAGAGGAAATTCAGATCAGCCTGCGGCAGTTGGCCGACCACATCTTCAGGACCATCACAAACGACCACCCCACCCTTGAGCTCCTGACTGTCACCCAACGGCAGAACCCATACGCGACCGGAATTGAGTCCTTCTTCCAACAATTCGGCCGTGAGCAGCGTGGCTGGCTGGGAAAGCCCAGCGGCCACATGTATTCTGGGCTGCAGCATCTTGGCGACAGTCTCAGCAGAGTTGCTTTCGAGGTTTTGTAAAGCGCCCAGACGGATCTCCCCTTTTGCCTCGACACTGAAAACAAAACCTTGCTGGGCATCAAGCTGACGCAGTAAAGCGTCCAGGGCCTGAGGCAGCAGACGGCCAAGATCGATCAAAGAGGAAAGGGCCTGACCGGTCTGATACAGTTGAATCTGTTTTTTCAACTGTTCGTTCTCTTCCAACAGCTGGCGTTGCTCAAGGCAGGTCCGCACCTGATGCTTCAATTCATCGGGATTAAACGGCTTGACCAGGTAGTCACGAGCACCGCTTTTAAGAGAATGGATGGCCGTCTCGAGGCTGGCAAAACCTGTCGCCAGGATAACCTCAGGCGGGTTGGCTTCGGCCCGGGCTGCACGCAGAACCTCAAGACCGGATTGGCCGGGCATGACCATATCAGTAAGAATCAAATCGATACCACCCTGCCTCAAGCGCTGGATAGCATCTTCGCCATTTTCGCAGACCTCCACCTGATGACCCTCATCTGAAAGCAGATCACGGTAGAGCTTGCGAAAAAATAATTCATCATCCACGACCAGGATGGTCGCTTGGTTCTTAATCATAAACTCCCTATAATAATGGCTGATTATTAACAGCCTCTGAGCATGCTGTCAACGAAAAAGGCCGTCCTGCCAGGTCTCAATCCGCCAATTATCCGTCCCCTCAGAATTTCTGCTCAACTTGATGGTACCATGCAGATCGGTTCGATAAAGTGGCACCTTCCCAGCCTGCAAAATCTCGCGAACCTGGCGAGCGGGAAATCGATAACGATTCTGATAGCCGCAGGAGACGACACAGACCGATGGCACCAATTGCTCCAGAAGCATTTCCGTACGCGAATAGCGGCTCCCATGATGAGGTAATTTCAGCAAACTGACTGGACCGGGAATGCCGGCAGCCAGCAGCGCCTCAGTGCCCTTGGCCTCAATGTCACCTGTCAGCAGAACGCCCTGTTCTGCTTCCCGATAGTAAAGAACCAGGGAAGAATCGTTCTTATTCGCATCTGCAGTCGGGTTGACAAACAGCTGAAGTTTCCCATACCGACTCCATTGAAGTTCCGACCAGCCGGCGGAAAGGACGCGCACTGGAATCTGCCGGGAGCGCAACTGATCGCGCAACCGTGAATCAAGTGTCGCCGGGTCTTGAGATGACCAGAATTCGCCAACCGGGAAGTATTTCAGAATATGCAACAAACCCTTGCGATGATCTGGATGGTCATGGGTCAGCAAGACGTTATCCAATTTGTGGACTCCGAGATAACCCAGTGCCGGGGCCAACAAACGTTCACCAACATCAAAATGCTCGCTGTACAATCCTCCGCCATCGATCAGAACCGTCTTTCCATCCGGATCCCGCAGCAACATGGCGTCGCCCTGGCCGACACTAAAAACGATTAATTCTGTCGCTGATCGCTGAGGAGCAAAGCCATAGCCACAGAACAGGGCCAGACTAAAACAGACGATCGTCAGCTTCGGAAACAGGCGGTGTTCTTTCAGGTGCCAGAACAACAGCAGCGGGAGCAGGATCATTACCACGGCCAGCAATTCCAGCGGAGTCAACTACTGATACTGGGGAGCAAAACCGGGAAGCGCCGTCAGCCAGCTGGCAGCAGCCGCACTGACCTGAAGTACTTGGGCACAAGCCCAAAAGGCTGCGTCGCCGAGTGGCGTGAAAACCAGGTTGGCAAGCAGGCCGAAAAGCCCGGTCGGCAGCGCCAGAAAAGCCACCAAAGGGACACAAAGGAGGTTTGCCAACAAGCCTGCCGGTGAAAACAGGTGAAAATTCAGCAGGATCAGCGGTAACGTAGCAAGGCTTGCGGCAGCCGAGACCAAGAGAATGGTCAGTGGCCGCTGCAGGCCGAGAGGCAAAGCAGACCGTTTCTGCCAGGCGGGCTGCCAAAGGAGGATACCGGCCACCCCGGCAAAAGAGAGCTGCCAGGATGGTTGCCAGAGCAGCAAGGGATTGCCCAGCAGAAAAATCCAGGCCAAACTCACCAGCAGAATTTTCGCATCGACCCGGCGGCGCCAGAGCAACAGCAGGCCAGCCACGACAGCCAGCACAAAAGCCCGGCGGGTCGCCACGGCATCCCCGGTAAGCAGCAGATAGAAAAAAAGGATCGGCAGCACCAGAAGTGGCAAAATACGCTGTGGGGGTTGCCAGTATAGAAGCCTGGCAGAACGCCGATAGCCGACCAGCATCACCTGATAGGCGATCAAACCGAGCAACCCGAGGTGCAGCCCGGAGATGGCAAACAGATGGCTGATCCCGGCGGCGGCCAGTTCCTTGCGCAGCTGTGCCGGCAGGACTGATGCTTCGCCGAGAAGCAGTGCGCGAACCAGCAAACTCTGTTCTTCATCCAGCTGAGCAGAAATCTGCTGCGCCCAGAAGGACTTCAGCCTGGCGATCGTGCGCGCGAAGAGAAATTTGTCAGCGGGCTTAACAATCAGCGACTCGGCGGACTTTACCCAACCGGTCGCAGCGATCCCCTGACTGGCCAGATAGCGCGGCCAGTGAAATTCCCCTGGCGTGCCAAAAAGCCTTGGCTGCCGAATTCGACTGGTACATTGAAGCCGATCACCCGGCAGGATAGCCAGAGGTCCTTCCCCCAGGTAAAGTCGCAGCAAAAAGCCCGGCCCCATTTCAACCGGTGTTCCTTTACGGTTCAGGCTGGTCACGAGGATATCGATCTGATACCGGCCCTCACTGCGCGCACGCACTGATCTGACCTGTCCGGAAAGGAGATATTTCTGCCCCGAGAGAGAGGCGCTCTCAACCACCGGATTAGAAGGAAATTGACTTGGATAGTGGAGTTGGGCGAGGGAGAAGAAGCAGCAGTAAAGACTAACGGCAACCAGCAATGGCTGACGGCGCAATAGCCAGCAAAGAGCAGCCGAAAGAGCAAGAATGGCCCAAAGGAGCGCCCCTTCAAACTGATAATAGGGTGCAAGCAGCAAGCCACAAAGAGTCGCCACAAAACAGACAGGCACCAGTGGCATTCCCCCTCCTGCGGTCCTGATAGTTACAACATTGAATAAATTATCGCGCGGGTCTCGGTCAGTGAAGTCGGCTCAATAACCTAACCAGGTCATTGACCGTTTCCGTATCGACCTGGCCTTGATCCTCGACAAAACCAATCAGGCTGAGCAATTGTTGCTGGTCGTTATTAAGCCGGCTGGCTTCCACCAGGTCCAGCCCAGCCCAGGCAGGCAGCCTGATCTGCAGGCTAAGTTGCGGGTCACTTAGACACACGGGCGGTAGCATTTTGCGGGTCAAAGATTTGCCAAAATCCAGCTCAGCAGAAAATAATCCCGGAACGGCGACCTGCACCGGCTGGTCACTGCTGCCACGCAGGGCCAAGCGATAGCAACCCGGCTGAGACATGCGCAAGGGCATAGCAAAACTTACCGCTTGATTACCCGCTCGTAGCCAGGCGCCAGCGCTCGGCGCTCCAAGATGCCGGTCACGAACCTTCTGCAGGCCAGCTTCGCGGACCACCGTTTCAACTTCAACCTTCTGGCGTGAATTGGTTTCCGGAAGGAACTGGAGAAGATCCAGAGCCTGCAAAGTTGTCAGAGCAAGAACCTCGGCACTCAGAACACGCTCCGGTTGCCAGCCGTCAATCGGCCTGATCGCATTGCGCGGATCAGCCAGCAGCTCAATATAATCAAGACCGGACTGCGATGGCAGCTCAACAATCAGCACCCCTTGCCCGGCAGGCAAATCGATACGACCAAGTTCATGGCGGGCAAACTGCTGTTGCCCACCGAGCAGATACTCCTTACCAGCGATCTGCAATCTGACATTTGCCAACCGCGTGGCCGCGGCCAATTGATAGGTGCCGCTATGCAGGACCAGGAAAGGCAACTCGATCTGCGTGGTTTTGCGCAGCCCACTCACCCATCCCGTCCCACTGTAAGCACCATAGTTGGTGATCCGTTTGACCGCGATTCGTTCGCTTTGTCCGCTGACCTCCTCGGCCTCCAGGCGCAGGCTGCGCTCCCCGGAGAGCAGCCTGATATAGTCTTCATCCTGCGGATCGTCCGGTAAGCCGAAGGTCCAGCCAAGACTATCGATCAGCTGCACCATCCAGTCGCGCTGGGTCAGTTCAGCAGCGCCAGCGGGATTCGAACAGAGCAGAGCGCCCAGGATAAGCAGCCAGCAGCGGATCATAAAAACCCTCTCAGCCCCGCAGTCCACTCAACTGGAGCTGGCTTGTTTTTTGGATTTCTTTTCAACAATGGAAGGCTCAACGCCATCCAACTTGCGGATGTATTCTTCCGCCAGAGCAACATCCTCTTTGGAGCCGATAAAGACCGGCGAGCGGCCATGGATATGATCAGGCTCCAGATCAAGAATTCGGGTCCGGCCATCGGACGCGGCGCCACCGGCCTGCTCGACCAGAAAGGCCATGGGATTCAATTCAAACAGCAGGCGCAGCTTGCCCTTGGGGGAACCGTTCAGGTGCGGATAAAAGAAAATGCCCCGTCCCTTGAGCAGGACCTGATTGATGTCGGGCACAAAACCGCCGCTGTAGCGCAGCTTGACACCCCGATCTTCAAGGGATGAGACAAAAGCTTCGACGCCGGGCGTATACAGGTTTCGCTGGCCACCCGGGGAATAGAGATTTCCCTTTGGTTCAATGCGGATATCCTCCCGAAGCAGAGTATATTCCATCAGATTGTTCATGCCGAACTCGTGGACCCCATCGCCGGTGCTGTAAACCAGGGTCGTGCGCGGACCATAGAGAATATACATCGCGGCCACCTGATGACGACCGGCCTGAAGCAGATCGCATCCGGCCGAAATAGAGACGATGGTCCCTACCGCCAGATTGACGTCGACCAGCGATGATCCATCGAGAGGATCGAAGGCGACCGAGTACTTCCCTTCGCAGTCAGGCGAGATCGGGATTATTTCATCCATTTCTTCCGACATGATATTCGCCACCACCCGCGAATGATCAAGGCGCTTGCGTAATATTCGGTCGGCTAGAACATCCAGTGCCAGTTGCTGCTCGCCATAGAGGTTTGAGGTTCCGGCCACCCCCAGGTCACCTGTTCGTATCGAGTTAATGATGTACTTTGATGCTTCTGCAATTTCACAGATCAGGTGAGTGAGGTTGTCATCAACCTCGTTTTCACGCAAGTGACGCCTTAGATCAACCTGAAATTTGGTTTTGCCGGGTTCAGCCATTGGATTTTCATCCCCCTGTCGGAAAGACGTTGAGTTTCGCCTGAATCCAATGGGTTGCTGCCGGATTCAGATTGCAGAGTTCGCAACGGACGGTAAAAAAAAGAATGATAGTCTAGCCCAGTTCATGAGGAACAGCAACTCCCAACAGAAGAAAGCTTACCAGAGACGCCTGAAAATTCTTTCTTTGACTTTCCATCGGGGAAGAGACTGATATAGTTTCCAATGATTGCAGCTCAGCAATCTTCTGTTGGTAGAGGGAATATTCAAATGAGCCAGGATGGAAAAAAAGCCGACCGTCTCCTTCAAGCGACCTGCCAGTTACTGAACACCGCCTCCCTCAGGGCCAATCAGTACAAACAGGTAGTCCAGAAAAAAATCGACCTGGGGGCTATTCAGAAAAAAATCGAACAGCTGCACAGCGAGCTGGGCAAACAGGTTGATGAGCTCTATGAAAAGGGCAAAACCGACCTACTGGCCGATCGCGAAGCGGCTCAGCTGCTGGAAAAGCTGGTCAGCCTAAGGCAGGCGGCGGCTCTGCTGGAAGAAGAAATTGAATTAATCCGAACAGAAAACCTGCCTAAGAACGAACCGCAGGATGATTCGACCGCCAAAAAGAAAAGCCCTCTGCCGGCAGAAACAGAAAAAACCGGAAAAATTTAAAATACTAGGGATTCCTTCCAGCGCCGTTCCAAGCCGGCATAGCTGACACCGTAACTGCCGATAGAACCCTCAAGTGCCTGCTCAAGGGGTAAGCCACTGCCGAGCAGCGCCAGAAGTCTGGTGATTTCATACCAGCCATAGCGATCAACCAGAAAGTGGACAAACGAATAGCTCTGCTCATAGGCCAGGGCGATCTGACCACTGCCCAAGTTTTTAAAAGACCCTTCCAGGGCGCGGATCGGAAAGAAACGATTTTGCTGCTTCGCCAGTGGCAGCATCCGCAACGGCTCAGCGTACATCTCCCGTTCGGCCAACTCAGCGATACCCTCGTTCAGCCAGAAGGGAAGATTGTTTCCGGCGATGTCGCGCAGAACCACATGGGCATACTCATGATACAGTAGTCCCCGGACCTGGTCATTCAGGCGGCTGATGCCACCAACCGGCAAACGGATTTTACCGTCAAACAGCCCGGCGGCCCAATCGGGAGAATCGGTGAGTTCGCTGAACTGCTTTTGGGTATAGAGGATAACCGTGACCCGCTGCTCCGGGTAATGGTCGAGTTTCAGACCGAACCAGCGGTAGGCATCTTCTAAAACATCCAGCACATCCGAGCCCAACTCGGCGTTTTCACCCCCCTCAAAGGTGATGACGAAATTGCCGCTGTATTCCTTCTCCATCTCTTTTTCGACAGCCAGCTCCCGCCGTACTTTGTCCAGCATCTGGACGATCCGCTGATCGGCAGGGGCATGCAGCTCAGCCGACTCAAGGACATCAAAAGCTTCGTACATCCGGTCGGTTATATAATAGATCTGACCGAGAAGATAAAGAATATTCGGATCCGCCTGCCCCATACCACGGGCTTCCTGCAGATCAATTTCCGCCTCATCGTAGCGCTTTAACCGCAGCAGCGCATAACCGCGCATCGTCCAGAATTCGCGTTGCCGATCATCGAATTGCTGGGCATCCAGCAGCAGCGCGGCGACCTCACGGAAACGTTTTTGCTTGAGCATTTCACGCCCAGCGGCCTGGTAGCTTTTCAACAGATTGGCACGGATAGTTGTGTCGTAAGGAACTCGCTCAAGAGACTGTTTGAGCAGGTCGATCCCTTCCACATAGCGTCCCTGCTGAAGCAACTCGACGGCCTGGTTATTTTCCGCTACATAGGTCCGTGCCTGAGCAGCAGAAGCCAGGCCGCACAGCAGGATAAACAGAAACACAATGGCTCTAAGCATCAGGTATCTTCTCCTGGGTCTCCCGGGGAAAATCACACCAGAGCAGGGTCGCGCCAACCACCGCCAACGGAATGCAGAAGAACTGCACCAGCGGAATGGCCAGGACGCAGAAGATCCCAAGGCCGAAGCCGAGCATCATCACTGGTCGCTTGGTCACGTAGCGACGTTGGTCGGCAAAGCTGAGCTGTTTGCGCATCAGCACAAAGGCCATATACTCGATAACCAGAAAAAAGAGGGTGAAGAGCGGAGCCAGAACAGCATAGATCATTGAACCGACACCAGGAATCAGGTTGATCGAGAACAGCAGCAGCATGATGACAATAAAGACCGAGAGTTTTTTACATTCAACCAGAAGGGCATTCCTGGCTTCCTTCCAGAAGCGCCCCAGGGTAAAACGCTGCCCAGGCAGTTTTCCCATGCGCAGCTCCTCACAACGCTCTGAAAGCAGTTCGTTGAATGGCGATGCAATCAGGTTGCCGACCACTGTAAAACTGAAAAAAACCACGACTGCCGTCAGTAGCATGGCAACGGTCCAGGCGACATAATATAAAGCCAGACCGTACCAGACCTCGGTGCTGGGAGCATAGGTCTCCAGCAGACCTTCGAACATATCCAGACCAAAATAGACCGACAAGGAAAACACCAGCACATTAATCGTCAGGGGAATCGCCAGATACCTCAGCAGTCCAGGCTTTTTCAATAGGAACTTGGCCGCCCGTAGCGGGTAGCTGAAGCCACGCGCAAAGCCAGCAACCGGTTTCACCGCGGTAGATGCCAGATGACCGATCATTGTTCGTCTCCGCAGGCTTTGAGCCCTTCATCCAAGGTTGGATAGAGTAATTCGATCCCAAGCTTCTCGCGCATTTTCCGATTGTCCATGCGCCGCGACTCTTTGAGATAAGAGAGCATCAACGGGTTCATCTCCCGCTCCGCCTCCTCCATGCTGATCTGCTTTGGTCGCGGCAGTTTATGCAGGTCGGCGACTGCGGTGAAATACTCTGTCATACTGCTTTTCTGGCCATCACACACGTTAAAAATATCGCCATCTTCGCCCTTCTCCATCGCTGCCAGGCAAATCCGCACCAGATCAAGGGCATGGATTCGGTTGGTGAAGGAGGCCTCTTCAATTTTCAGGACCGGATGCCCCTGCAGGATCCGGGCAACTGGCAGGCGGCCAGGGCCGTAAATTCCCGTCACCCTGAGAATAACCAATGCAAAGCCGAGCTTTTTTGCCTGCTCCTGCAGCTGCTGTTCTGCGCTGGCGCGTCGCTGAGCGCGGGCAGTCTGCGGGTTGATGGGCGTTTCTTCGGTCACGACCGCACCGCCACAGTCTCCATAGACGCCGCTGGTGCTGATATAGACCAGCCTTTTCGGCTTGTTCTTTGAATGCAACCGACGACAGAAGTTAAGCATCCGGTAATCACTGCGCCCGCCCCCCTGGGGGGCGACCAGGTAATATACGTCGCTACCATGCAGGGGAATTTCCGGAGTATCTTCCTGGTAATCAAGATCGCCCTGCAGGGTGCGAAAACCGTCCGCCTGCAACTTTTCCAGCTGGTCATCATCGCCGCAACCAATGATGGTGACATCCTGCACTGCTGTTCTCCTACTTTAAGCTCTTGCTGACGATTTCGTAGAGATCGGGTGACAACTCAGCCCGCTCCAAACGCTCCAGCTCGGCCTTCATCAAGTTGCGGCGCCGCGCCTCAAAATGTCGCCAGCGGGTCAGCGGCCCGGCCAGGCGGGCAGCGATCTGCGGGTTGCGCTGGTCAAGCAGCAAAATCTGCTCAACCAACAGCTGGTACCCTGCGCCATCGGCACGATGAAAACCAGCCAGATTCTGGCTGTAGGCGCCGAGGAGCGAGCGCACCCGGTTCGGATTGCCCAGACTGAAGGCGGAATGTTGCAACAGCGCGCTGACCTCCTCAAATATCTGCGGCCGGCGAGCCAGCGCCTGCAGGCTGAACCACTTATCGATCACCAGCGGCTGAGCCTGCCACTGCTGATAAAAGTCCGTGATGATCTGCTCCCGCTCCGCTGCCGGGCTATTGACCAAAGCGGCAAATGCCGCCAGGCGATCGGTCATATTCTGTGCCCGATGATACTGCTCCAGACACAGGTCGACAATGCGCTGCTCATGCAGCTCCATCAGCAGCTGCAGAGAAAGATTGCGCAGACTGCGTCGACCAACCGCGACCGGATCGAGGCGATAGTCTCCCTGCTCGGTATAATCCCCGTAGCGCTCCAGGAGTCGCCCCTGACACTCGCTGCCGAGCTGCCACAAGGCCCGCTCACGAACCGCGCGAATCGCCTCGGGATCAACGTCAGTCAGTTGATCCGCCAGATATTGCTCACTCGGCAGACTCAACAGCTGGGCAAGTAAGCTCTGGTCCACCTCACGATCATCCAGGGCCTGCCGCCAGGCGCTGACAAATTGCGGGCTGAGGGCAAACTGGCGCCCCTGCTCATAATCGGCGAGCATACGCAGCAGCTCTTTGACAGCCAGGGTCTGGCCGGCCTCCCAGCGGTTAAAGGAATCACTGTCGTGGGCCAGACGAAATGCCAGCTCAGCGTCGCTGAAATCGCACTTCAGCCTGACCGGAGCGGAAAAACCGCGCAGCGGTGAGATCACCGGCTGCTCAGGGAGATTAACAAAGGTAAATTGCTGGGTCTCTTCAGTCAATTCCAGAACCCGGGTGGTCTCGCCAGGGGCCTTTTCTCCTTCCAGCTGCAGAGGGATGTCGCTGCCATCTTTGTTCAGCAGACCCAGCGAGAGCGGAATATGAAACGGTTTTTTTTCATTCGCTTCAGGCGTTGCCGGACAGTGCTGGGTGACCTGCAGCCTGAGGGTCTGGCGCTCCTGATCATAGTCTTTGCGCATCAGCAGCTGAGGCGTACCGGCCTGGACGTACCAGAGTTTGAATTGGGTCAGATCGCGACCGCCCGCATCCTCCAGCGCCTGGACAAAATCATCGCAGGTCGCGGCCTGGCCATCATGCCGCTTCAGGTAGAGCTGCACCCCGGCGATAAACCGCTCCTCGCCGAGCAGGGTCCGCAGCATCCGGATCACCTCAGCCCCCTTGTTGTACACCGTCATGGTATAGAAGTTATTAATTTCAACATACGCTGCCGGGCGGACCGGGTGCGCCATGGGACCGGAATCCTCGGGAAATTGAAACTGACGCAACAACCGCACATCATCGATCCGCTTCACCGCGGCTGAATTCATATCGGCCGAGAACTGCTGATCGCGGAATACCGTCAAACCTTCTTTCAGGCTGAGCTGGAACCAATCGCGGCAGGTCACGCGATTGCCGGTCCAGTTATGGAAATACTCATGGCCGATAACCCCTTCGACACCGAGATAATCGGCATCAGTGGCGGTCTCCGGGTGGGCCAGGACATATTTCGAGTTGAAAATATTCAACCCCTTGTTTTCCATCGCTCCCATATTGAAGTCGTCAACGGCAACGATCATGTAGCGGTCCAGGTCGTACTCCAGAGCGAAGACCTCCTCATCCCAGCGCAGCGATTTTTTCAAAGAGAGCATGGCGTGGTCACAGTAATCGCGATTGCGTTCTTCAACATAGATCTGCAGCAGAACTTTTCGTCCGGAAAAGGTGGTGTAATTATCCTCCAGACAGACCAGATTCCCGGCCACCAGGGCAAACAGGTAGCTTGGCTTTGGAAAGGGATCCTCCCATTCGGCAAAATGGCGTCCACCGGCAAGCTGGCCCTCCCCGACCAGATTGCCATTACTCAGCAGCACTGGAAATTTCTGGTCGGCTTCAATCCGGACCCGGTAACGGGCCATGACATCGGGGCGATCCGGGTAGTAGGTGATTTTGCGAAAGCCGTGGGCCTCGCATTGGGTGCAGAAATTACCGCTTGACTGGTAAAGCCCATCCAGCGAGGTATTGCCAGCCGGGTCGATCAGCGTCTCAATCTCCAAAGTGAACTGTTTTGGAACCTCAGCAATCGTCAGGGATTCAGCTGAACACTGATAGGCAGCGGCATCGAGAGGCTGCCCGTTCAGCTTTATTTCCAGCAGTTGCAAATCCCGGCCATCCAAGCGCAAGGGTTCAGAAATTCCCTCGCGGTCGGGATTCAAGTCATACTTGACGATCGAGCGCACCCGCGTTGCGGATGGCTCCAATTGAAAACAGAGATCGATCTCCTCGACCAGGTAGGCAGGGGAGCGATAATCCTTAAGAAAGATCGTTTCAGGGGTCTTTTTTTTGGTGGTCATAATATCAGTGGGCTCGAGGGGAAAAAATAGTCTGTTGCCAGGCTGAAGGCTAATTCAGCCAGCAGGATAGCATCTTTTTCCAGGCTTCGAAACCCATAGCATGATCAGTTTGCCGACAAAAAAGCCGGACTACCTGGTCCCAAGCAGTCCGGCTTTTAGGTTGGCTTACGATCAGCTCAGTGCCAGTACTGATACGTGCCTTGCGAGGAATCCACCAACAGGGGCTGTTGCTGCAGTTTCTTATGATATTTCTGGCCAGGCTTGATTTGCGGATGCTTGAAACGTTTCAGCGGTTTATCCTGATGCTTGTTCCAGCCATGAATATCATTGAGAAATTTTTCCAGCTGCTTACTTTGCAAGGCCCGGGAATGGTATTGACCACGCTGACATTGCAAACCATGGCTTCCGGATCCGCCACGTTTGCCGGCAAATGACATGGCGTGCTGCCCCGCAGGGTAAACCCGCCAACTCCCATCAGCCAGGCGACAGGCTTTACCGCTGGTGGCCTTGATTACCCCACCGACGCGAACCTTGGCCTGGTAGTCCTGGCAGTTTGCCAGGGTGATGGTTTGATTGGCGCTGGATGCATGCGATTTCAGTACGGACTGGTAAAGGGAATGGGCCAGAGCAGTGGACACGCCGGCGACGAGCAGAATGAGAATGACAAGTGACTTTTTCATGATGCTTCTCCCGGTTGAGATCTCCCTGTGAGAAACCTGCCTAGAGAGTTCGGCGTCCGTAGTCACATCAAAAGATTTTGTCTTTCGAGGCGACATCGTCCAGACGCGCCATAAATCTTCAACTTAAGACAGGATCTTCTATAACCAAATGTGCTGAGTTTTAATTCTAGCAATGCTTTACCAAGAAGGCAGCGTCTGGAGAAATTATTTATCACTCATTTTGTCATCTTTTCGCAGCGACGGTGAAAGCCGTCCTCTTTTGCAAAAGCGTCAAACCCGGGATAGCCCTTTTTCATCAACAGGCAGATGGCAGCATCGTGCTGCCCTGCCCGCGAAATCTGCTCGACCCGCAACTCATTTCGGTGGTCCCAAAGGTAGGCGGCAATGGCACGCTGTAATCCCTGCCCATTGCGAAAGGTCCCGAGATAACCTTCCCGGTCCAGATGCGAAATAACCGTCTGCCGCCAGGAGAGAGAATCACGTTCTGCGGACCAGGAATCGTTCAGAGGGGCGAGCAGGCAATAAAGCAGCAGGACAAAAGCCAGGAAACGATAATTCACAACAATTCTATCCTTTACCAGAATTGACTGCCGGCGCGGATTGCCCTCATGCCGGGTCGCGCAATCCACCGCAGGACCAGCAGGCCCCAAAATGGCCATCCGATTGTTCTCCACAAACAGAACAGGTCCAACGGTCCTCCGGAGAGGCGGGTTGGCAGCTGAGCCATCCATTAAGCAACATTCTGGCCCGCGGTAAACATTCATCGTCGAGCAGAAAGCTCAGGGAAGCACTCGACATAAGGAATTTCACCCAGCGCAGCCGACAACTTGTCGTTGCGCAGCGCGCAGGCGACCCCTTCCTTGGCGAGAAAATCTTTTAACATTCCGGCTAAAGGGGCCTCATGGGGATAAAACGTATGCAGCTTGACCATTGCTAAAGTATACCAGCTCGCCGGCCGCCAAAGCCAACCAAACCGCTGTGAATTTGATACAATTGAAGTCCGTTTACACAATACGCAGGCCCGCAGCCAAGGAGGCCCGGATGATCAATCTCTCCACCAGCTATATGGGTATTCCACTCAACAACCCGATCATTGTCGCCAGCAGCAGCATGACCGGGAATCTGGAAGGTATTCAAAAATGCGCCGCCGCTGGAGCTGGTGCCCTGGTGCTGAAATCGCTGTTCGAGGAACAAATCCTGGCAGAAACCGCTCATTTGAGCAGTTATGCCGAGACCAGCGAGCATGGCGAAGCGTACGAATATCTGCAAGGCTACGGCCTCGAACTGGGCCCGAAGGACTACCTGCAATTAGTCAGGGAAGCGAAAAAAGAGGTCAATATTCCTATCATCGCCAGCCTCAACTGCGTCACCAGCGAGCGCTGGGATGCTTATGCCAAACAGCTTGAGCTGGCCGGAGCCGACGCTATTGAACTGAATGTCGGGCTCATGCCCACTCATGCCAAACAGCAAGGACCAAAGGTTCTGGAGCGTTATTTCAATATCTTGCACGACGTCAAAACCCGCGTGCAGATTCCGGTGGCGATGAAGGTCGGCCCCTATTTTACCTCCTTCGCCCACTTTGCCGATCGCTTGACCCATGACCGGGCAGAAGCGCCCCCCTTCGCTGCCGGTCGGCGTGGGATGACTGCCGAAGAGGGAAAAATCAGCTGGCAGGGGGTGGATGGTTTGGTTCTCTTCAACCGTTTCTATAAATTCGATATCGATGTCGACAAGCTGACACTGGTGCATGGCAACCCCTACAGCTCCCCGGCTGAAATCCACTACACGCTACGCTGGTTGTCGCTGCTGGCTGGAAAGGTCGGCTGCGATCTGGCGGGGAACACTGGAATCCATGACGGCCGTGATGCCGTCAAGGCGATTCTTGCAGGGGCCAAAGTGGTGCAGGTCTGTTCAACACTTTTTTTGAATGGTCTGGAGCAGATCGGCAGGATGCAGGAACAGATGCAGGCCTGGATGATCGAACACGACTTTGACAAACTCTGTGATTTTCGCGGTCTGCTCAGCCAGATCCGCAGCCAACAACCACAGGATTACGAACGGCTCCAGTACATCAAACTGTTTACCGACATTGAATAAATGGGCCTCAGGCCTGTACGGGGGAAAAGCTCAGCCGGGAGGCGGTCGCAAAAGCCTTCAGATTAAGATTCCAATATGGGGAGGGTGAAACTGAAGCTGCTGCCCTGCCCTTCAACGCTGTCGACCCAGATGCGCCCCTGGTGCAGCTCAATCAGATTTTTGCAGATCGCGAGTCCCAGCCCGGCGCCCTTTTCCCCCCGGGTGCCCAGCTTTCGTCCCTTGACCTGGCGGAATTTATCAAATATCAGCGGCATATCATCTGCATTAATACCGACCCCGGTATCAGAAATGTCGATCTTAATCTGCCGGGCGTCAAGTTTGGCGCTCAATTCGATCCGCCCGCCTTCAGGGGTAAATTTAATCGCATTGCTCAGCAGATTATTGAGAACCTGCTGAACTTTCGGCAGGTCCAGCTTGATCAGCGGCCGATCAGCCTCACTGGGGATCTCCTTTCGACCAAGGTCCTCAGTGTAGCGCAGTTCAATCTGTTTGTTCCGGGCGAGCAGCCGATAACGCTCGCAGCTTTGCTTGAGAAACGCAGAAAACTGCCCACCCGACAAGGCCGTTTTGTCCAGCTCCAGCGCACCCGATTCAATCCTGGCGACATCGAGCAGGTCATTGACCAGCTGCAGCTGCTCCTGGCAGGTTTGCTGAACCGATTGCAGAACCTCAACCACCTCAGCGTCGAGGCTGTAGCAGTTGGGAATCGTCTCCATAACCGCGATCACACTGCTGATCGGGGAACGCAGATCATGCGAGGCGATGCCGATAAACTCATTTTTCAACTGATTCAACTCCTCAAGCTCGGCCTTCGATCGCTTCAGCTCGGCAGTCATTTCAGCCAACTTTTTGCTGGTCCGTTTTTGCGCCTCAAGAGAGGCTTGCAGTTCGGCGTTGATATTTTCGAAGCGTTTGGCCTTTTCGGAGGTCAGGTGCAATTTATCGGCAAGAATTCGGGCCAGCCAGTTATAAAAAACCTGACTGAGGCGGTGAGAACGATCCTGCTGAATCGATTCGAAGGAGTCGGGTGAGATTGTCAGCGCCTGCAGATCGCTGAGCACTTCAACGCTGACCTGAGAAGGCTGGTTGGAGACAATACTCAGCTCGCCGAAGATATCACCCTTTCTGGCCAAGGAGTAAAGCGGTTGCTCATCGGCTGTTACCTGGACACTGCCCTCAATGATAAAAAACACCTTGGAGTTTCGCTCCCCCTGAGCCACCACCCTGGCACCCTGAGGAAAGCTGGCATATTCGATCAGACTGAGCAGTTCACGCAGACAATCCTCCGGCAGATTTTCCAGATAACGGGACTGTTTCAGGTGGGCAAAGATCCCCATTTCATTTTTCTTCATCACATAGCCCGTTGACGGTATTGGCGATCAAAACGCATAGGACAGGACCACCGAGCCAAACTTGTGTTTGTCAGGCTGCAGATCAAACTCACGGGTGCGAAGATTGTAGGCAAGACTGACCGTAAAGCGTTCATAGCTGGCCGTGATTCCGCCGGAGATATCGGCCACCCAGGGCTTCTTGTCAACACTGTGGCTGTCTCGAAAGCTGCTCCCGTCAAGAAAAATATCACGCACCACCCCGCGGCCGTTCACCGCCCCGAAAAGATACCAGCTGAGGCCGGCACCCGGGCTGTTCCAGGCACTACCGGCAGGGCGGATGAGTGAAACACCGAAGCTCCGCGGGACATTCCAACCGGCCCGGATCTCCAGACCGGCATTGACATAGGTCATGACATTGCCAAGTGCCAACCCGGCATGCAGTATGGTATCCGCCATCCAGCCACCTTTCAGAGGTGGATGGAAGAGCCACTTACGCTCAAATATGACGCCCAGAGCAGGCTCATCCTCAAGCTGATTGTCCCACCCTTTTGGCAGGTCAAGGCCACGGATGCGATGGATCAGCGTTTGTGCCTCTTCACCCAAAGAGGAAGGACCGACAATGCCGAACTGCACTTCCAGGGTATCCATCTGGCTGCGCAGCTCTCCAATATCACTGATACGATGGAAAGAAGTGGCGATATAGGTGTAGCCTGCATAGGGTCGGTCATCCTCGATCAACTCGGAGCGCGCGGTGTCACGCGGAGTAAAGATATTCTGTCCCAGGGCCAATTCAGCGCGATGGGCAGTCTCCGGTGGAGCGTTTTTGATAAATGGGACCTGGTGGAGAACATTGAGGACTTTCCGTGGGATCTGCATGGTCCGGCGCTGTGGGGCCCTCGGTGAAAGATCGGGGCTGATAATCGAATACTTGACCCCATTGGTATAGTCACTGTCCGTGCCCGTAAACAAATCATTTTCAAAAAACAGGGTATGAATCCAGGGATTATCGACGGCAATAGCGGCCCCCGGCGAGGCCAGGCCAACCATCACCAGCAACATGAACAGGAACAAACGCATCAGGTTCAATATCATAAAACAGCCTAGCCTTAGTGACAGGAGAAAGCTTTTCGATCGAGAACGCTTTCTTCATTAACAAAAAGCCGTGCAAAGATCCACTGCAATAGCTCCCAATGGCTTATTTTCCTGGCAGGGTCAATTGCCAGCGCTTTACGCAGCCAGCCCTGGAATGGCTGACAAATACCGGTGGTTATGCTATTGAAGCAGCTCCAACACTTTTGGGAGTCCCTATGCAGAAAATGGTTCGCCAGATCCTCACCTCCAAGGTTTACCAGGCCGCTATCGAAACCCCGCTGGAGGAAGCGCACGTCCTCTCGCAGCAGTTGAATAACCGGATCCTGCTCAAGCGGGAAGACCTGCAGCCGGTCTTTTCCTTTAAACTGCGCGGCGCATACAACAAAATCGCCCACCTTTCTGCCCAGGAACAAGCCAGTGGCGTGATCGCGGCATCAGCGGGAAACCATGCCCAGGGGGTTGCCTTTTCAGCACGCCAATTGGGGCTCAAAGCATTAATCGTCATGCCGGCGACAACCCCGCAAATCAAAGTCAATGCGGTAAAAGCACTGGGCGCCGAAGTCATTCTCTTTGGCGATAACTACTCGGAAGCCGCCGAACGCTGCCAGGATCTGGTCGAAGAGACCGGCATGACCTATATTCACCCCTTTGATGATGAGCTGGTGATTGCCGGACAGGGCACCGTGGCCGATGAACTCCTTCGGCAGAGCGCGGGAAAAATGGATGCGGTTTTTGTTCCCGTCGGCGGCGGCGGGCTGATCGCCGGGATTGCCTGCTATTTAAAGGCCCTCTGCCCCGAGATCAAAGTGATTGGCGTTGAGCCGGTCGACAGTGATGCCATGTATCAATCGCTCAAGGCGGGAAAACGGATCACCTTGGAATCGGTAGGAATTTTCGCCGATGGAGTGGCGGTGAGAAAAATCGGCAAGCAAACCTTTGATTTATGCCGCCAGCATGTCGATGAGATTATCCGGGTCAACACCGACGAACTCTGTGGCGCGATAAAGTCGGTCTATCAGGCGACTCGCTCCATCGTCGAGCCGGCAGGAGCCCTGGCCATGGCCGGTCTCAAGCGTTACATTAAGGAGAACCAGTTGACGGGTCAGACCCTGGTCGCGATCAACTCAGGCGCCAACATGAATTTCGAGCGTCTGCGCTATGTCGCCGAGCGGACCCAGACTGGCGAAGAGCGTGAATCGCTGTTCGCTGTCACCATTCCAGAACGGCCTGGCGCCTTGCGTTATTTCTGTGAACAGGTGTTGGGTGAAGTAAATATCACCGAATTTAACTACCGGCTGGCAGACCGCAGCCAGGCCTCCAGTGAGGGCTACCAGAACCTGGATTTAACCGAGAATGAACTGGCGAAAACCCACTTGCGCTATATGATCGGCGGACGTTCCCCCCAAGCGACCCGTGAACGCCTGTTCCGCTTCTGGTTTCCGGAGCGCCCTGGCGCCCTGGCCCGGTTCCTGGCCGACATGGGTGCCAACTGGAACATCTCGCTGTTTCATTATCGCACCCTGGGGGGCGATTTTGGTCGCGTTCTGATCGGTCTGGAGATCCCTGATGGTGACGAAAAAAAGCTTTCCAGCTTCCTGGAAAAGCTCGGTTATCATTTCGTTGAAGAGAGCGCTGATCCCGCCTACCGACTTTTCCTCTAAGCTGCTGACAGGGTTTTCCAGGGCAGACCTGCCAACAGCGGCAGCAGATAAGCAGTTGCCGCCAAAAACAGCATCTGCTGGAAACCAAACTCAACTGCAATCAAGGTCCCCGCGGCGGCGGCAACCACCGACAGACAGCTGCTGATCCCCCAAGCCCAGGGAACCTGGGCCGGCTGGCGACTGGAAACCCAGCGGAGGCCAAGCGGAAAGGGCAGCCCCATGACCAGAGCCAGCGGCAGCAGAAACAACCCGCCGAGCAAGATCCGCAAGGGCAGATTAAGATGCAAACTTGCCTGTTGCAGCGGCGCCAGCAAGAAAGCATAACCGCAGATTATCAACACCAGCAGCCCTGCCCAGCGGCCTGGCCGCGTGGCGGCGAGCTTACTGGACAGCAGGCTGCCGCAGCCGGAACCGGTCAGCAGCACCGCAACCACCAAGGCCAAGGCCAGAACCGGCTGGCCAAGATAAAAGCTGTAGCTATGAATCAGCACCAACTCCAACCAGATATAACCAAGCCCCAAACCACTGAAATAGAGCAAGGTTCGGCTGAAGCCCCCTCCCCCTTTCGGCAATCGAATCAGTGGCAACAAAATCAGCCCCAAGGCGAGCAGCAACAAAAGCGCTGCAGCAAGCCCGGCCACCATCACGCCAAGTTCAATAAACGGCAGCGTACCCTGTCCATAGATATCGATCAGCGCCGGCAATTGCTGCCAGCGGAGGAATTGGGCGAAAAATGGTCGGTCATCCGAGGGCGGAAAAATGCGAAACGGATAATCCTGATACAGTTTTTGGCGCGCGGGTGACAAGACCTGATCAAACAGCGCCAACAGGCTGTCATCCTGGAGTTGATGGTGGCGCTGGCGCGCGACCGGAGCGAAATCGGGCAACAGTGCGGGATCAAAGCCCCAGCGATCGGCAAACGCCTGCAAGCGGCCAATTTCGGCGGCGTTGAAAGCACTGCGTTTCACACAGAAAGTCAATGTTCCCCAGCTACGAATTGCGACCAGTTGTGCCCTGCCGTCCCCACCTTCATCCTCCACAGCTTCGACAAGCGTGGTCATTAACCGCAAGGGTTTGCGCGGTGGATAATCGAACCAGACAGTTGCCGTCAGCAACCCGCTCGGCTGCAGTCGACGGTATGCCTGACGAAGAGCCTGGAGAGTGAGCAAAGGCTGTTCATGGAGCGCGTAAAGACCTGTCTGCCCGGCAAAGGAACCGATGACCGGCAACACGATCAGGTCGTATTCTTCTGTCCTGCGACTCAGCCAGGTTCGCGGGGCGCTGTTTTTCCAGGCGACCTGCGGATCGTTGAGCAATTCCTGGAAGCTCTCAACACCCGCTGCCAGCAGAGTTTTTTTTATCGCAGAGTGATTTTCTACCGCTGTGACCCGATCAGCGCCCTGACGCAACGCCTGCCTGGCACTTTCACCGGTTCCAGCCCCGAGAATCAGAACCTGGCGGGGACGAGCGATGGCATAAGGAAGCGCCATGGTGCTGGCATCATCGGGGGAAAACTTTTCCAGCGACAGAGGAATGCTGCCGGCCAGGTCGCCATTACTGAACACTGCCAGGGATTGGGGCAGTGAATGCCGCCAGTTGAGGCTGACGCCGGAGCCACTGCGATACTGCGGGGCCTGCACCAGATGCACCTGCCCGGCGGCGCCAGGGTTGCGGTGAACTACTTCAGCCCCGGG
>CAMYNR010000065.1:18017-37732 GCA_947259715.1 uncultured Desulfuromonadales bacterium | reverse complement strand
GGGCAGGAAGCGCCGTGGCGGGGCAGGCGAATGACCCGGACATCGTGGGCAAAATATTTGCCGCCGAACTGGGCGCCAATGCCAAGGTCTTGAGCTGCTTTTAGTAGCTTGGCTTCCAACTCCAGATCACGGAACGCCTGGCCGTGCTCGTTTCCTTCGCTCGGCAGTCCGTCCAACTCCTTGGCGGTCGCCAGCTTGACGGTTTTCATGCAGGCGTCGGCCGAGGTCCCGCCGATGACAAAAGCCATGTGATAAGGCGGGCAGGCGGCAGTGCCTAGGGTTTTCATCTTGGCGACCAGGAACTCCTCGAGCTTGCCGGGATTGAGCAGGGCCTTGGTTTCCTGGAAGAGCATGGTCTTGTTGGCGCTGCCGCCCCCTTTGGCCATGAACAGGAATTTGTAGGCGTCGCCTTCGGTGGCCATGATGTCAATTTGGGCCGGCAGATTGGTGCCGGTGTTCTTTTCAGTGTACATGTCCAGCGCGACGGTCTGGCTGTAGCGCAGGTTTTCTTCGGTGTAGGTTTTGAAAACCCCTTCGGAGATGCGTTCGGCATCGTTGCCGCCGGTCCAGACCTGTTGGCCTTTTTTGGCGACGACAGTTGCGGTGCCGGTATCCTGGCAGATCGGCAGTTCGAAGTTGGCGGAGATTTCGGCGTTGCGCAGAAACGCCATGGCGACGCCGCGATCATTTTGTGATGCCTCGGGATCACTCAGGATCTTGGCGACCTGCTCATTATGCTCGGGGCGCAGCATAAAGGAGATATCCCGCATGGCATTGTTGGCCAGCACGGTGAGTGCCTGGGGTTCAACCTTGAGAACCTCTTTCCCCTCAAAATTGGCAACGCTGACGAGCTCTTCGGAGCCCTCGATTTTGTAGTACTTGGTGGTGTCCGCACTCAGCGGCATCGGGTCCTGATACTTGAAATCCGGCATCTTCTCACTCCTTATGCATAGGGATGGGAACTGAGGCCGAAGGCAGCCTCAAGAAAATCGAAAGCATTATATGGGAATTGTATACAGATGTCGACCCTCTTCGGGGTTGCTGGAGGGGGCATGGCAGCCCCTTCCGTATCTGATGATTTTTTAACTGGAATTTAGTCTTCACTTGGGTATAAATTGACCGGCTATATGGCTGATAAAGAAAGTGAAATCGCGTGGCCCTCCTCAGGTTAGGTGACCAGTTTCGCAATTTTCTTCACCATCTCAACACAAAAATTAGGCAAGTAGCCGTGATGTCGCGAGGAGTTTGCGCGATTTCGCGAATATGGGCGTTGGTGTAGGTTTTGCAAGAGGGAAAGCTTTTGGGTAATACTGTTTTGTCGAGGGTTTTGAGGGGGAAGTTGTTGCCGATGTCTTCATCTGTCTTAATTGTCCACAATAACGCATCCTGTGCTGATCAGATCAAAGAGTTCCTGGCCGATGCGGGTTTGCAGGCGCTCTGGTCGATCGGTCTGGAGCCGTCCTGCAAAACGATCAGGTTGAAACGTCCCGGTTTGGTCCTGATCGATGGTGAGCTGGTGCGTGAAGATCCTGGCTTCTGCCAGAAACTGCGCAGCTGCTCGCCAGAAATCCATCTGCCGATCGTTCTCCTTCTGCCTCAGGATACCAAGGATATCAGCCGCTACCTTTGTGGTGGCAATGTTGACGACTATATTCTGCAGCCCTGCTCGGCAGATGACTTTCAGGCCCGGGTTCTATTGCGCCTCTCCGCGGGGAAGGGGGAGAGGGTCAAAGCCTTTCCAGGCATTGACTATGCATTTCTTGCCAACCTGTCAAATCTGGCCGTCTCCGAGCTGGATACCACCGCAATCCTGAACCGGGTGGTTGACTCGATTGCTCAGGTTATTGAAGTTCGGCGCTGTTCCATCACCATGATTCGCGAAGATGACGAGGTCGGCTATATCCTTGCCTCAAGCGACGACCCCGAGGCGAATGGTTTGCGCATCGACCTGGACCGATATCCCGAGATTCAGGAAACAATCCGCTCCGGAAAGCCCCTCCTGATCGACAATGTCTGTCAGCACCCATTGATGCAAAATGTCTTGCCCTATATTGAAAAGCTCGACTTTAACTCAATCCTGGTCCTGCCGATGATCGATCGCCAACGGATCGTTGGTGTACTGGTGCTTCGCACGGCCCGTTCTATCGAAGGTTTCAGTGAAGAGGAAGCATCCTTCTGCCAGTTGGTGGCCAATGTTGCGACCAGTGCTCTGCGTCTGGCGGAGTTGCGTAAGCAGGAACAGGAAAGAGAGTTCAGCATTTCGACCCCATGCGATTCTGCAGCGGAGGAGGCGGAGGTTCATCCGCGCGCCGCCCTCATCGGCATGGCGGCGCATGATCTGCGGGTTTTGGTCTCGGTTATCGATGGCTACTGCTTGCTGCTCAGCGAATCGGAAGATTCCAACCTGTCGGCCGAACAGCACGAATTTATCAATGGTTTGATGGCCGGTAGTCGACGCCTGGTCGATATGGCAAACAATCTGCTCGATTATTCAAGGATTGAAGCTGGTCGCTTTGATTTAAACTTTGCGGCCCA
This sequence comes from uncultured Desulfuromonadales bacterium, assembly GCA_947259715.1. Classification (GTDB taxonomy): domain Bacteria; phylum Desulfobacterota; class Desulfuromonadia; order Desulfuromonadales; family Geopsychrobacteraceae; genus Malonomonas. Next base: position 35,197 of record CAMYNR010000065.1, on the reverse strand, counting down.
AGACATCTGCGCCATCGTTAACTCTGTGCATGGTGAAATGCTGCCCCTGCTGCAACGGCGGAATATTCAGATGAGCATTCAAAGTTCCGTGAGTGAGCTGCCGGTGACCTGTGATGAAGAAGGGGTCCGGCGGGTCTGTTACAATATCGTCAGCAATGCCTTGAAGTTCACCCCGGATGGCGGCCAGATCAATCTCGAGCTAAGGGTCGATGCCAAAGAAGCAAGTATTTCGGTCAGCGATAATGGTCCGGGGATCTCTCCCGATCTTTTGGCCCGCCTGTTCGAGGAATACAGTACCTCTCCAGCCCCTGACGGTCGCCCCGGTAATGGGTTGGGTTTGTCGATCTGTAAAAAAATTGTTGAAGCTCACCATGGCCGGATCTGGGCCGAAAGCAGTCTTGGCCAGGGGAGTCGTTTCACCTTCTGTCTGCCTCTCTGATACCTCTTATTTCAGCCACAAAATCCTTTCCCGCCTGACCACAGAAAAGCTGCCGCTAAATAATTGACAGAAACACTCAGGTATGATAATTCTTATCCTCATACCATCGGAAATGAGAAAAAATCCCATCAGGTGCTAATTGTTTGAGTTGCTCACTCGATTATCGGTTTCTTACAAAACTCAGAGTTTGGAGGATGACAGGATGTTTACCCATCTCAAGGAAGATTTGAAGGCGGTTTTTGATCGTGATCCGGCGGTGGTTCTGGAAAAATAAATTTTTCTTTCTCGGCCGCTTTCTGTCCCACCTTGGCCGCTTTTTTACCGGTATCGAGATCCATCCCGGGGCGAAGATCGGCCATGGATTCTTTATCGATCATGGCATGGGCGTGGTGATTGGAGAAACCGCGGAGATCGGCGACAATTGCACTTTGTACCATGGCGTCACCCTGGGCGGGACCTCATGGGCCAAAGAGAAGCGTCATCCGACCCTGGGCGATAATGTCGTCGTTGGTTCCGGAGCCAAAATCCTCGGTCCATTCAAGGTCGGCAACGACAGCAAGGTCGGTTCCAACTCAGTGGTCGTCAAAGAAGTTCCGGACAGCGCGACCGTGGTCGGGATTCCGGGGCGGGTGGTTATGTCCGGTGAGAAGCGGGTCGGTATGGACCTTGAACACAATAAGTTGCCCGACCCGGTGGCGAATGCAGTGAAGTGTATGATGGATCAGATTCGCAACCTTGAAGATCAGATCGATCAGCTTAAACAGGAACAGGAAGAGTTAAAAGCTGAGTTGGCCAAACCGACACAGGTGGAGACTGTCTGATGCGCATGTCGACAAAAGCGCAGTATGCTGTCCGTGCGCTGGTCAGCCTGAATCTTACCAGCGATGGTGATCCGGTTTCGATAAAGGATATTTCCAGTCGCGAAAATATTTCGCTGAACTATTTAGAGCAGTTATTTGTCAAGTTGCGGCGCGGTGAAATCGTCAAGAGCGTGCGTGGTCCGGGTGGCGGTTACATGCTGGCCCGGCCTGCAGCAGATATTCGTGTTGACGAAATTATCGACACCGTTGAAGAAACCCTGGTCCCGGTTTCCTGCATGGAGGCTGACGGTAGTTGCAGTTGCACATCGGAGTGCGCGACGCAGTCGGTCTGGCAGGGATTGGGCAACCAGATTAGAACCTTTCTGGCATCGATGACGCTGGAAGACTTGACCAACGAGGGACGCCGACGTCTCGATAGCTGATGGTTTATTAATTCTATTGACAAAGACATCTAGGTTTTAGCTGGAGGCATTACGTGAAGAAGATCTACATGGATAACAACGCAACAACGCGGGTCAAGCCGGAAGTGCTTGAGGCGATGTTGCCCTTCTACCAGGAGCAGTTCGGCAACCCGTCGAGTGTTCATTGGGCGGGGAGAATGGTCAGTGGCGCAGTGGAGAAGGCCCGCGAACAGGTTGCTGCTTTAATTAACTGCTCTCCCGCCGAGGTGATTTTTATCTCCTGCGGCAGCGAAGGCGATAACTTCGCCATAAAGGGAACAGCGGACGCCCTTAAGGAAAAGGGCAATCATATCATTACCACCTCGGTCGAGCATCCGGCGGTTCTGGAAACCTGCGAACACCTGGAGAAAAATGGCTACGATGTGACCTATCTGAAGGTCGACAAGGATGGCATGCTCGATCTGCAGGAGCTGGAGGCCGCGATCACCGACAAGACGATTTTGATTTCCGTCATGTGGGCCAATAATGAGACCGGCAATCTGTTTCCGATTGAGAAGATCGGTCAGATTGCGAAAAAATACAAAGTGCGTTTTCATACCGATGCCGTTCAGTCGGTCGGTAAGATTCCGGTCGATGTGCAAAAAGCCAACGTCGATATGGCGGTGATCTCCGGCCATAAAATCGGCGCGGCGAAAGGTGTCGGCGCGATGTACCTGCGCCGCGGAACCCGCATGACCCGCTTTATGCACGGCGGCCATCAGGAACGGAACCGCCGCGCTGGAACCCACAATGTCGCCGGAATCGTCGGTCTCGGCGTTGCCTGCGAGCTGGCCCGCGAGAATATGGAAAAGGACTACGCATATGTACGCAAGCTACGGGACAAGCTGGAAGCCGGGATTCGGGAAACCATTCCTGAAATTAAGTTAAACGGTCATCCGAACCCGGATCTTCGTTTGCCGAACACCCTGAATGTCAGTTTCGCCTATATTGAAGGTGAATCATTGCTGCTTAATTTCGACATGAAAGGGATCGCCGCCTCCTCCGGCTCTGCCTGTACCTCCGGTTCTCTGGAGCCTTCCCATGTCATGGGCGCCATGTGCGTCGACGTGGTGCTGGCTCATTCAAGCACCCGTTTCAGTCTTGGTGCCGACAACACCGAAGAAGACGTTGATTTCGTTTTGCAGGAACTGCCACCGATCGTGCAGCGACTGCGGGAGATGAGCCCACTTTATAACCGCAAAGAGCCCCTGACCTGCGATGAATGTCGCGTGGTGCGTCGGGTTTAACATTTTTCGGCAAGCGCCGAACATCTGATCAAGGAGCCTTCTTATGTACACTGAAAAAGTCATGGATCATTTTTCTAACCCGCGCAATGTCGGTGAGCTTGAAGATGCCAATGGTGTTGGCGAGGTCGGCAACGCATCTTGCGGCGATATCATGAAAATCTTTCTCAAGGTCGATGATGGCATCATCCAGGATGTCAAATTCAAGACCTTCGGTTGTGGCGCAGCCATAGCCACCTCGTCGATGGTGACCGAGATGGCGATTGGTAAAACCCTGGATGAAGCGCTTGAGCTGACCAATCAGGCGGTCGCTGAAGCGTTGGATGGTCTGCCGCCAGCAAAAATGCATTGCTCTAACCTGGCTGCGGATGCTTTGCACGAGGCGATCAAAGATTACAAAGAAAAGAACGCTTAGCTCTATTTGTTTAAAGCATCAGTTTAACTTTTGGGGAGGGCGCTGCACAGGTGGCGCCCTCCTTTACGTGTTTTTGAGGATACTGTGAAAAAGCAACGGGTAGTGGTCGCCATGAGCGGCGGCGTCGATTCTTCGGTGACAGCAGCTCTACTGAAAGAGCAGGGCTACGAAGTGATCGGCATGACTATGCAGATCTGGGATTATTCCAACTTTACCGCCGAACATGGTGAAACCTTCGGCACCTGCTGTTCCCTCGATGATGTTTATGATGCCAGGCGGGTGGCCGAGCAGATCGACATTCCTTTTTATGTGATCAACTTTGAAAAGGAATTCCAGCGCGAGGTGATCGATCGCTTCTGCGAGGACTATTTCGCCGGGCGCACCCCCAATCCCTGTGTCCTCTGTAACCAGGTGCTCAAATTCGAAATGCTTTTGCGCAAAGCGCGGGAGTTGGAAGCCGACTTCCTCGCCACCGGTCATTACGCCAGCATCGAGCGGGAAGGGGAGAGTTTCTTCCTACGCAAAGGTCTCGATCAGAGCAAGGACCAAAGCTATTTCCTCTTCACGCTTACTCAGGAGCAGATGGCCCATACCCTCTTTCCGCTGGGGCAGATGACCAAGGATGAGGTGCGTCAGCATGCCGCGCGTTTTAATCTGCGAGTCGCCGAAAAAGCCGAAAGTCAGGATATCTGCTTTGTCCCCGACGGAGATTACGTCCGTTTCCTCGAGGAAGAGCGCGGTAGCGGTCAACTCGATGGTGATATCGTCCATGTGTCGGGCAAAGTGCTTGGCACCCATCAGGGCATCTACCGCTACACCGTCGGTCAGCGTAAAGGTTTGGGCATCGGCTGGACGGCGCCTCTGTTTGTCGTTGGCATCGATGTCGAAAAGAAGCAGGTGATCGTCGGAGAAAAAGAACACCTGAGCCGCTCTGAATTGCTGATCGATGGCTGCAACTGGAGTATTCCCACTCCTGAGGCACCGCTTAGCACCCATTGCCGCATCCGTTATCGTCATCAAGAGGTGCCTGCCCGCGTCGAACCCTTGCCCAATCGCCAGGCACGGATTGTATTCGAGGCGCCGCAAAAAGGGATTACTCCCGGTCAGGCTGCTGTCTTTTACGAAGGCGATAAAGTCATCGGCGGAGGCTGGATTCAATGAGCAGCACCGTGGCGATTGTCACCCTCGGCTGTAAAACCAATCAGTTTGAATCGGCGGCGATCAGCGAACAGCTGCAGAAGGCCGGCTACCGGCAGATCGATTTTGAAGCGGGCGCAGAGCTGGTCATTGTCAACACCTGCACCGTCACTGCAGCGACCGATTCTCAGTCACGCAACCTGATCCGCCGGGCCCGCCGCATGAACCAGCAGGCCCGGGTGGTGGTCACCGGCTGCTATGCCCAGGTCGATCCGGAATCTCTTGCCAATCTGCCGGGGGTCGCTCTGGTGGTTGGAAATGAAGAAAAGAAGGACTTTCTCGCTCGCTTGACCAACCTTGATCAGGCCGCGCAGGTTCAGGTTTCTGACATTCGTCAAGTTAAAGAAGTCGAAGCGCTGCCGCTGAGCAGTTTCGAGCAGCGCAGCCGCGCTTTTGTACAAATTCAAAATGGCTGCGACGCTTTTTGCTCCTACTGTATTATCCCTTACGCCCGTGGTCGCAGTCGTTCCGTCGCGTTGCCAGAGGTGGTCAAGCAGGTAGAGAATCTTTCTGCCGCAGGCTACCCCGAAGTGGTGCTTACCGGCATTCATATCGGCAATTACGGTCAGGATCTGCAACCACAGCTCGATCTGCTGGGCCTGCTCAAAGGAATTGAGAATTCGAAATTCAGCGGCCGTTTGCGGCTGGGATCGATCGAGCCGACCGAACTGCCGGACGACCTGCTCAATTATGTTGCCGCTGCTGACTGGATCTGCCCGCACTACCACATCCCCCTCCAATCTGGACAGGATGAAATCCTCAAGGCAATGAATCGTCACTACACCACCGCAGAGTTTCAGCGGCTGCTCGAATCGATTTGCAATCGCCAGCCTGAAGCCGCCATCGGCCTGGATATCATCACCGGCTTTCCCGGTGAAACCGAAGAACAATTTGCCCAGACCTGCGACTATTTACGTCAGCTACCCTTTTCTCACCTGCACGTTTTCCCCTACAGCCGCAGACCCGGCACCCCTGCCGCAGAGATGAAAAATCAGCTCCCCGGAAATATCATCAAAGAACGTGCGGCCCAATTACGCCAGATCGGCGCAGAGAAATTGTCCGCCTACTCTGAACAGTTTATTGGCCAAACCCTTGAGGTGGTCATCGAAGGGGGAGAGCAGGACGGTTTGCGGAAAGGGCTGGCGCAGAATTACCTGCCGGTTTGGGTTGCGGGCGAAAACCTTAACCAGGGTGATTGTTTGAATTTGCGGATTTCTGGGCAATGGAAGGATGGTTTAAAAGGGACGCTTAAATAATACTAGCTTAGGCCAGTTGCCTGGCCCAGTCCAAGCTTGTGTATTGACAGGGCTTTGCACCTCAGGTTAGAAATCCTCCTTCAACAACAAAACTTCTATGGAGGGTTTTACACCATGAACGACTACAAACTGTACAAATGCCAGATCTGCGGCGACCCCTATCTGGGGGATGCGGCGCCTGTTAACTGCCCTTATTGCGGTGCCAAAGCCAAGCATTTTGTTGATGCCTGGGATTATGTCAGCCCGTTTAAGCAGGAGCACAACTTCACTGCGGAAGAGAAGGAAAACTTTAAAGCAGCGTTGGAATTGGAAATTGGCAATGCCAGCTTTTACAAGGCTGCAGCAGAAAAATCCAGTAAAGAGGTTCACCAGTGGATTTTCAAGTCGCTGATGAAGGTGGAACTGGAGCATGCCGGGATTTTCTCCAAACACCTGAAAATTAATAAGCCGGAATTGCTGGAGATTGAAGCGAGCACCGACGGTGAAGCCAACCTGCAGGAGAGCCATCGCCGCGAGGAGATCGCCATCAAGTCGTATCAGAAATTCGCCGCTGCCGCGATCACCCCACGGGCCAAGCAGGTTTTCACGGCCCTGGTTGAAATTGAAAACGATCACCTCGGGCTCGAGGATTGAGCGTTGTTTATCTGCTCGTCGAATAATCAAAAGGCCCTGGAATTTCCGGGGCCTTTTGGTTTCGGGTCTACACTCTGAACGATGTGGATTAACTTTTCTGCGTAGCCAGTTGCCGACCCCGCTGGACATTCACCATTGCCAGCAGAATCCCGCCTAAAACGAAAAAAACTCCCAAAGCCAAGATCGAATTTCTTGAACTGCCGGTCAGATCAGCAATCAGAGCAAACAGCAGTGGACCAAAAATTGAAGCAAATCTTGAGCTGATGGTGAAAAAGCCAAAGAATTCGGCGCTTTTTTTCATTGGCACCATGCTGGCGAATAACGATCGGCTGAGCGCCTGACTGCCACCCAGGATCAAGGCGATCACCCCGCCAAGCAGCCAGAATTCCAGCGCAGTGGTCATGCGATAGGCAAACAGGCAGACCAGGAAAAATGTGCCCAGGCAGATCAGAATCGTTACCAGGGTGCCTAGTTTATCTGCCAGACGACCGAACAGCAGGGCTCCGGGCATGGCCAGGAATTGGATCATCAGAAAACAGCCGATGATGGTCGTCTGAGGCAGCTGAAGCTCCTCGCGGGCAAAAACCGCCGATACGCTGATAACCGTTTGAATGCCATCGTTATAACAGAGAAATGCGATAAGAAAGATGGTCAGGTCTCTATATTTCAGGAGTTGGCGGAATTGAGCCAGATAGCCTTTGAGGCTGAAACCGGGCGATGCACTCTGCTGCTTTTCGGTTTTCGGCAACAGCAGAAAACTGGGGATAGCGAACCCCAGCCACCAGAGGCCGGTCAGGAGAAAGCCACAGCGGGTCGCACTGCCGCGATCGGCGAAGCCAAACCACTCAAATTTAAGAATCAGCAGGAAGACCAGCGCCAGTAATAAGCCGCCACCGATGTATCCATAAGCGTAGCCCCGTGCTGAAAGACGGTCAGCATTTTGCGCCGGGACCAGAAACGGCAGATAGGCATTATAGAAGATGTTGCTGGCGGCAAAGCCGATATTGCCCAAAATAAACAGCAGGGCCGCAAACAGATAATCGCCCGGCCCGGTCGTCGCCAGCAGCATGGTTGCAGATGCACCGATCAGGCAAAAGGCCAGTAGCAGCTGTTTATGCCAGCCGCGCCGATCGCCTGCCGCACCCAGGGCTGGTGCCGCGACGGCGAGGATGAGCATCGAAAGGGCGACGCTGTAACCCCAGAGGCTGCTGGCGGTGAACTTATGGGTGCCGAAAAAACCGAAACTGGCGCCACCTTCCGGGACCAGTGAAACAAAGTAGACCGGTAGCACCGCTGCCAGAATGACCGTAGCAAAAGCTGAGTTGGCCCAGTCGTAAAGGCACCAGCCGAAAGTTGTTTTGTTGGTAATCATGGTTCCCTGCGGTTTTTGGAAATTGGTTGTCAGCAGGTTAGCGGATTTCGTTACTGGAGAGAATCGTAAAAACTCTGGCTGGCGAGAAAAGGGTGGGTCAGGGAATCACGCAGCAAAACATCAAGTTGAGAGGGAGCTGTGGAGAAGCTCCCTCAATTAAGATGGCGCATTCTTATCAGGGTGTCGATCCATTGCGGAATTCGCCTCGAACTTTCTCCCGGTAACTCTCTGTGTTGGCATGGCCATGAATGTTCATTCCATGTCTGACCGCCATCTCAAGAAGCTCATCATCGCTGTCCGAACTGAATCGAGCGGTGCATTTTGGTGCGCCGGGAAAATCCTGCTCATGACATTCAACATATTTACGTCCCATGACTCTTCTCCTTTGCGTTGACCCGATTTGCGAATTGGTTCCAGAAACACCTTAAAACCTTACTGTACAGGTAATTATATCTCGCTTTTTGGAGAATTCATATTAACCTGCTGAAAAATAACGATAATTTATTTAGGTGCGGTAAGTTGCTGTGCTGATGGGTAAAACTGCATTTTTCTCAATCTGCTGAGGTGAGGAGAATTTTTGCCGAAACAAGGCATGAAAAAAAAATAGTATTCTGCTATGATCAGCATACTGTATACAATCGCTGGGTGTTCTGCTCGGTGTTTACAGTCTGCAACAGCCTGACTTAAGGGGATTCATTCTCTATTATCCAGGTTTTTGTGGTGACTTCCCGCCGTATTGATCCGTTTGTTGTGAGAGGGTTTGAAATGAAGATCTCTGCTTGTTTTCGACTTTTGATCTGTTGTTTGCTGCTCATGCTGGCAGGCGCCACTGCTGTCTACGCAAGTGACCTGAGCAAACTGATCGACCGGGAATGCCGCAATTGTCACAGCCGGGTTATAAAAAAGCTGCAAGCGGCTGGAAGTCCGCACGCTACCGAAGTTGAGTGTCGCGACTGTCATACCTACCATCCCCAGCGCCACGAAGAGCCTAAAGTCAATTGTGGCAGTTGCCACGCTCCTGAAACCTCTGAACATTATAAGTATGGCAATTGCCAGCAATGCCACCATGCCCACTGGCCGTTGGAAATCGATTTTTCCCGGATCAACGCCCCGGTGCAGAAAAATTGCCTGAGCTGCCACAGCAAGCAAATCAAACCGGCAAAATCCAAGCACCTTGATGAGATGGACTGCGTCGGCTGCCACAGCAGTCACGATTACATTCCAAACTGTCTCGATTGCCATGAAGGCCACGGCGATGACCAACGCCTGAAAGACTGTCAGCAATGCCATCCGGCACATAAGCCTGTTCCGGCGACCTTCAAGGAGGGCCTTGACCCGAGTCTTTGTGGCTCATGTCACAGCAGCACCACCAATTCGATGAAAAAAGCTGGTGGTGCTCATGCCCGCCAGGCCTGCACGGACTGTCACAACGAGCATGGCGACAAGCCGAGCTGCCTGAATTGTCACGAACCACACAGCCAGAAAATGGCCGCAGGAGACTGCAAAAGTTGTCATTCCCATCATCAGCCGCTGCCTTTACAGCTGCAGAAGGGGATCAGCTTTGAGCTTTGTACCAGTTGTCATGAAGAGACCGCGGCAAGTTTCGAGGCCAATGGGGCTGCTCACAAAGCAAATCTCAATTGCGCTGACTGCCACCTGGAACACCCGCCGAGCAAGAAAGCCATTCCGAAATGTTCCATGTGTCATGACAAGAGCGACAATGCCCACTTCGGGGTGAAAAATTGTCAGACCTGCCATGATCCGCATCAGCCTGAAGTCGGCGATTTAACCGATATCGGCAAGGTTATGGCGGCATGTGTTCCCTGTCATGAACAGCCGGGTCAGGATATGGCTCCGGGCTCCAGCAAGCATGCCGAGCTGGACTGCAGTTCCTGTCACATCAAGCATGGGGACGTTCCAACCTGCCTTGACTGCCACGATCCCCATAACGACAAAATGACCGCCGCTGATTGCGCCACCTGCCACGCTCCGCACCGGCCGTCACCCTCACGCTTCAAGCCGGGCACCGATTCTTCCTTATGTGCCGATTGTCATGCCGATGTCAGCGAGACCTTCGCTGCGTCTGGCGGCCTGCATCAGGAAAGTATGGATTGCGCCGGCTGTCATGAGGAGCATCCGCCGAGCGAAAAGGCGATCCCGGCATGCAATCAATGCCATGCCAAGGAGGAAAATCCTCATTTTGCGGTTGCCAACTGTGCTGGTTGCCATAACCCGCACAGCCCCGCGGTAAATGACCTGAGCGCGTTGGAAAATGTGCGGCCGGTTTGCGCCAGCTGCCATGAGGATGTCATCGCCGAGATGGACAAAGGCGCGACCGCGCATAGCGAAGATCTCAGTTGCAACCAGTGCCATCAGCAGCATGGGCAAATTCCCTCCTGTCTTGATTGCCATGAGGGGCACAATGATAAAATGACCCAGGCCGATTGTGTTGGTTGTCATTCACCCCACCGGCCGGCGCCACCCCAGTTCAACCCGGGGACCGATTCCTCCCTCTGTGCCGATTGCCATGAGGATGTCAGCGCGCTGTTTACTGCTTCCGGGGGGCGTCACCAGGAGAGCATGGATTGCGCCGGCTGTCACGAGGAGCATCCGCCGAGCGAAAACGCGATCCCGACCTGTGCCAGTTGCCATGCCAGTGAGGAAAACCCACACTTTGCGGTTGGCAACTGCTCCGACTGTCATAATCCACACAGCCCGGGGGTGAAGGATCTTTCGGCACTTGAGAATGCCCGGCCGGTCTGCGCCAGCTGCCATGCTGATGTCATCGCCGAAATGGACAAGGGGGCGACGGCCCACAGCGAAGAGGTCGCTTGTAATCAGTGTCATCAGCAGCATGGCCAGATCCCGTCCTGCCTGGATTGTCATGAGGGGCATGATGATGAAATGCAAGTGACCGGCTGCGTTAATTGTCACAACGCTCACCGTCCCATGCCGGTGGAATTCCTGGAAGGAACGGCTGCCGTGCTCTGTTCCGCCTGCCATGCCGACCCGGTTGCAGAAATCACCACCGCCGGCGGCGCCCATAAAGAGCAGAATGTCATCCCGGAGTGCGCCAGTTGTCATGACGAAGGAGATAACCCGCATTTCGCCACGGCTGATTGTACCAGCTGTCACAACCCGCACCAGCCGGTACTAGAGGACATTTCTTACCTTGATGATTCAAGGCCGGTCTGCGCCGGCTGTCATGCCGAGGTCGACCAGCAGCTGACCGCCCAGATCAGCGCTCACAGCGAACAGGGCTGCGTGGAATGCCATCAACAGCATGCCGATGCGCCATCATGCCTTGGCTGTCACGAAGGGCACAGCGAGCAGATGAAGCAGGCTGATTGCCTGACCTGCCACCAACCGCACGCGCCTCTCAGTATTCATCTTAAAAATGAACCAGAGGCCCAACTTTGTGCTGCCTGCCATAGCGCGCAAACCAGCAGTATCGCTAAGGCTGGGGCCAGCCACCGTGATCAGTTGGGCTGTGTCTCCTGCCATGAAGCTCACCCGGCCTCGGCCTGCGCAGATTGTCATAGCGTCCACCCGCAGAAAGGCCAGGGGATTCCACAATCCTGCTTTATCTGTCATGAGGCGAGCAGTCACCCGCACTTCGCTGTTGGCGACTGTCAGGAATGCCATGATCCCCATGAGCCTCTCAATCTCAATCTGAAAACGCGCAAACCGCTGACCCCGGTCTGTGTCACCTGCCACCAGCAGGTGCAAGAGCAGTTTGTCGCCATGCCGGGTGGACACAGCACCCAGGACTGCGGCAATTGCCATGCTGACCACAGCAAAAAGCGCAAATGCCTCGATTGCCACCAGCCGCACGAAAAATCGATGACTCAAGGGGATTGCCTGCATTGCCACTCGCCGCACCAGCCGCAGGATATTCAGTTCCGTCAGGCAGATGATCTGCCGACTAAATTCTGTGCCTCCTGTCACACCGAACAGGCAGAAACCGTGGCCGCCAAAGGGGAGGCTCATCATCAGGAGCTGGACAGCTGTACCGCCTGTCATCCAGAGCACTTGCCGAACGGAAAAAACACTAAGCTCGATTGCGGCAGTTGTCATGATCGCGGTGAGCGCCGCCACTTTACCCTGGAGAATTGCTCCAGCTGCCATAACCCGCATCAGCCGCTGGAAATGGACTTGTCCAAACTGAGCGTGCTGGCCCCGGCCTGTGTCTCCTGCCACAACAACCAGGAGCGCTTGATCGCCCAGAACCCCAGCAAGCACAGCGCTTTTGATTGCCGCAAGTGTCACGCCGGAGAGCATGGATCGAAGAAAGAATGTCTAGAATGCCACAAGCCGCATATTCCTGATATGTCCTACCAGGACTGTCTGAAGTGCCATCCGCCGCATTTCCCCCAGCTGATCAAAGAAAAACCGGGTCAGGCCGGGAAGGTCTGCGCAGGATGCCACCAGGATGCCTCCAGTAAAATGAAGACTGCCGGCGGCGCGCACAACAAGCAACCCTGTGTCAGCTGTCACCAGGCCCATCCGCCTGCCGAAGAGAGAGTCATGCCGGCCTGCAGTATCTGCCATGGCGGTGACGACAATGCGCATTTCGCGGTTGAAAACTGCGCTGAATGTCATCAGGCTCATCAGCCGCTGGGGCATGATCTGTCGAAAGTGAGCGATGCCAAGCCGGCCTGTCAGGCCTGCCACGCGGAGGTTGCCACAACCTTTGCCAGCCAGCCCAGTGCCCATGCCGAACAGGACTGCACGCAGTGTCATTTAAAACATGGGGAAGCGCAGCAGTGCGGGGATTGTCATGATCCGCATAGCCAGGATATGAAATATGCGGATTGCTTGAATTGCCACAGGGCACCGCACGCACCAATGCAGATCGCTTTCGCTGGGGAGATGCCGAGCAACTTCTGTCAGTCATGTCACAGTGATCAGGTTGAAGCCTTGGCAGCAACACCGACCAAGCATGGTGAACTGGCATGTGTTGAGTGTCACCTTGGCGATCATGGCGCTAAAGCCAACTGCGTTGATTGCCATGAATTGCCGCACGAACCTGCTCTGCACAAGAAATTCCCCGATTGCCTGAAGTGCCACATCGATCCGCACGATCTTGCCGATTGGCGCGGTGGCGAACAGGCAAAGATAAAGCCGCCTGCTCTGATTATTAGCATTGATAATCAACCGGCGAAAAAAGAGACCACAAGCAGCGAGGATGTGAAATGATGACGATGAAATGGAGTGTTGGGGGCCGCAAACGCCTGGAAATTACAATTCTTGCCGCTGCTATGATGCTGATGGCGACCACCGTCACATCGGTTTTTGCTGCTGAGGCCGTTGACATCTATCAGCAGGATGTGCCGGAAATGACGACCCTGGAGTGTGCGAAATGCCACTTGCAGATTTTTCAAGACTTGCGAGACACCGGTGGTCTTCACCAGCAACCCTGCCGGGACTGTCACGATAAATTTCATACCTTTAGCCCTGGGGTCGCCTGGGAAGATCGAGTCCCTTCATGTAACAGCTGCCATGATCTTCCCCATGGGGAGGAGCTCAATAGCTGTCTCGAGTGTCATCAGAACCCGCATGCACCGTTGCATAGCCTGATTGTCGCTGAAAAGCTTGCTGATCAATGTAACCAGTGCCACCAGTCCCAAGTTGAGGAGCTGGCGCAGACACAAAGCCTGCATAGCGAGCAGAGCTGTTTTGACTGCCACCAGGGCGACCGGCACGGCGAGCGTCCGCAGTGCACGATCTGTCATGACGAACCGCATGCTGAATATGTCGATAATTCCAGCTGTGTGTCCTGCCATCCGCCTCATGCACCGACCTTGATCAGTTATGACAATAAGGTTCCCAACAGCGTGTGTGGCGGTTGCCATGAGGATCAACTCGAGACTTTGCAGAATGCTGAAGTGAAGCACAAGGCGCTCGCCTGCGTGATCTGTCATGCAAAAGAACATGGCCAGATTGCCGAGTGTCAATCCTGCCATGCCAGCGGACCGCATAACCCGGCACTGGTCAAGAACTTCAGCAACTGCATGGAATGCCACGGCAACCCGCATAATCTGAAATTAGCGGAATAAGCTCGCAGGAGAGATTCTTCTTTCAAGGAATAAAAAAAGGAGCCCGGTTCATCTCGAACCAGGCTCTTTTTTTTTTATTGAATGACGCCTTACAGTTGCCTTGAGCTAATTCAGCTTCAAGGTCAAGTAGCGGGCATTGTCCCCATTGCGCACCAGCAGCAGCAGGTGCTTCCCTTTACTCTCCTTGATCAGTTCCTTTAACTGCTGGGGAGAGGTGATTGCCTGGCGATTGGCCTCGACAATCAGATCACCGCGTTGAATCCCAGCGTCAGCCGCGTTAGAGCCAGGTTCGACGTTGCTGACCAGAACCCCTTGTTCATCTTCATAGCCAAGCTTTTCAGCAAGCTCCGGGGTCAGTTCCTGGAGACTGAGACCGAGTTTCGGCAACTTGCCTGGCTCGGCAGGGCGTCCCTCATCATCGGTTTCCATTTTACCTATTTTCACTGTGACCGATTTTTCTTTGCCATCCCGCTGGATTGTCAGTTCCACCTTGGTACCGGGAACCGTCAGGGAAATTTTATTGCGGAACTCAGTGACTTTGCCGACCTCTTCACCGTTAAGTTCAAGAATGATATCACCCTGTTTAAGGCCGGCATCATCCGCGGGGGAGTCCTCCATGACCTGAGAAACGAGAATCCCCTTAGCCGCATCCAGGTCAAAAGATTCCGCCAGTTCCTTATTAACATCCTGAATGTAAACCCCCAGCCGGCCTCGCGTGACGCGGCCATCCTCAATCAGCTGGTTCTTGATCAACTTGGCCATATTGAGCGGTATTGATACCGACCACCTCAGCGTTCAGGTTGACCAGCGGTCCGCCTGAGTTGCCAGGGTTGATGGCTGCATCGGTCTGAATGAAATTTTCGTAGTCATTCAGGCCCATACCGCTACGTCCCTTGGCGCTGACGATGCCGGCGGTCAGAGTGTGGGAGAGGCCAAAGGGATTGCCGACGGCGAGCACCCAGTCGCCCACTTCGAGAGTATTGGAGTCGCCAAGTTTCAGGTAAGGCATGTCCGTTTTATCGACTTTTATTACCGCCAGGTCACTCGGAGGGTCAGTGCCGACAATTTTCGCTGTATATTCCTGACCGTTCTCCATTTGCACGGTCACGGTATCCGCATCTTCCACGACATGATTATTGGTTAAAATGTAACCGTCAGGGCTGATGATAAATCCTGAACCCTGGCCGGCTGAGCGCCGTTTCCGGGAGGGAGCCTTGGGCTGGCCCTGGCTTGGAGGCTGACCAAAGAAACGGCGAAAAAATTCGTCGCCGAAGGGACCGAAGGGCGCCATGTCGGGAGTGCGGCCACTACTGATCTCTTTCTCCACCGAAATATAAACCACCGCCGGTGAAACCTTTTTCGCCACGCTACGGAATGCCTGCCCGGTCTCTCGCAGGTTTTCCAGCCCCTGCTCCTGGGCCGAGGCAAACCCGGTCAGGGAAAGACTGATAACCAACAAGGCACTGAAGAGGAGACTGAAGACGCTTTTTCGCTTGTTGTTCAGATTCATGAGTTGCTCCTGTTTGTCTGGATCGATAGCAATGGATAAAGAACGTACCAATTCATCCTGTCATTTAAGAGTTTACGAGCATTTCCCAGAATTTGTAGGTTTTTCTCTGCATTTTTTGAATGTGCAAAAGCACAATAGCCTGGCGGATGGGAGGTGCTGCGCAGACAAAAAAATGCCTCAAACCAAGGAGGGGGGAAGGTTTGAGGCAACTATTAGCAAGTGACTTCACTATAAAGCAGGTTAGAATTGCCAGGCAAGAAAAATATGACAAAAAGGGTCAGTAAGGGCGCTGGCTGGTCTCTGTATCACTCTTCAGTAGTGACAAATTGCCGATAGGCGCACCCCATCGGCAGCCAGTCAAGCTCGGGCACCAGCTCGGCTGTTAATTGAATGCAGTCTTCCTCAGCCTTCAGGCGCTGATGATAGATCTGGCAGCTGCGGCTATGGATATCGAGAAAGCGGCAGGGGATAGGGGTCGTGTGGACCTTGCCAGAGGTATCTATTATTTTTTCAAAGCAGCAATCCCCGCAGCGCAGGCAGATCGCTTCCCACTGGTCTTCGGCAGAGCCGGAAATTTTTCTCATGCCTTTTTGACAAATTCTGATTTGAGCTTCATCGGACCGATTCCGTCGACTTTGCAATCGATATCGTGATCTCCTTCGACCAGGCGAATGTTTTTGACTTTTGTTCCCACCTTAACCACGGCAGAGGACCCCTTGACCTTGAGATCCTTGATCACCGTTACATTGTCACCGTCCTCCAGCGGGTTGCCGTTTGCATCGCGGATGACCTTGGCGGCGTTTCCGAGATCCTGAGGGACTGCGATTTCCCACTCATGGGCGCATTCCGGACAGACGTAGAGATCACGATCCTGATAAGTATATTCGGACTGGCATTTCGGGCAGTTTGGTAGCTCACTCATATTTTTGAATCCTTAGATTTCGGAAACCTTCAATGTGGCTGATAAGCATAAAAAAAAACAGCTACGGATAGCCGTCAGCAGCGCTAATCTTTTAATCCAGACTGCTGATCTTCCATGGCTGAAAGTTGTTCCTGATAAATTTGGCAGAACCTCAAGGGCCAGAACCGTCAGATCTGAGTGGATTTGCGGGAACCATTTATATCATCTCCTCGACAAAATGTCTCCAGAGGTCCATAAATTTTTGCGCAGGGTTATTCCTCGACCCGATTTTTCATCAACAGGCCCAGCGATAGCAGCATTTTTGCCGACTGGTAATGACCTTCGGTCCAATCCATCAGCTGTTCTCTACCGATGCGGTTGCGAACCGCCAGCATGCCCAGCAACCAGACTCCGGCCAGCAGATACCAGGCGGGGTGGAGCCCCAGTAAGTAAATGAGCAGCCCGCCGCCGGCATAAGGCAATCCGACCCGGAAGAAGAGTCCGATCAGCCAGCCGAAAAGGGGCAAGATAACCAGGTAAAAGAAAAATGCGCCAACTATCGCAAATAAAAATTCCATTTTGTCCTCCCTGTTTGGTTCGATTTTGCTGTCTGCTTTATCTGCACCTTAGGCGTTAAGTGGTGACAGATAGATTACAGATGGGTAGAAAAAAACGATTTAATTTGCCAGGAGAGGATTTTCTTGAAACTTCCGCTATGTTTTAAATAGTTAATTAGTGAGCATCCGAAAACTCCGCATGCCACTGTAGGGTTTCCAATCTGGAAACTAATTAGTGCCATCCGGAAAGTCCGGATGGCACAAAGTGCGTTTCTGATTTGGAAACTAGCAATTTTTTGCCAGATCAAGGAAATCAAGCATTTGCGCGGAGGCGTA
>CAMYNR010000065.1:0-17974 GCA_947259715.1 uncultured Desulfuromonadales bacterium | reverse complement strand
TGGTGGCCCAGGATTGTATCTTCCCGGTATTCCCCTGAGCATAGCGATACTGGCCTGCGGATGCGCCACTGGAAATATTCAACTCGTTTTTTACATGGATCTCCATATACGATGAGAAAAATCCTTTTTCGAGTGGTGGCGCAAATCTTTTTTATTCTCGCATTCTGGTTTGTGGCCCCTGTTCAGGCAGAGGAGTCGAGGGTTTACCAACTGCCGATAATGGAAGCGAATATGGTCGTTTTTGAGTGGTTGGCCACGGCAGATTTGCCAGTGAAGAATTTCTCTTCCACCCATGGCCAGGTGGTGATCAGCGCTGGAAATGACTCTGAAGAGTTGCGACTCAGCTTGGTTGCCCATTCTGCTTTAGCGACTAAAATCACAGCGATAAACAACCAGGATCGACAGTTTCAGGGGCTTTGGACGCATTTCGCAGCTTACCTGAACACTCTGAGTAAACAATATCCAAGCCGCAGCAGACAGATCCCGGCAGCGACCGGATTAGAGTTCAAGGCCATGTCCGTCGTCTGTATCAAAACCTCCATCGCCGGAGAAACCCTCCAGCTTTCCGGATTTGCCATTAACTCGACGGGGGGTATTCTTTGTACAGCGCATGACCTGAAAGTCGGCATCCGGGTGACAGTTCAATTGCATGACGGCCGTGAGATCGGGGGGCAGGTGATACGACTCGATCCGTCACGCGATCTCGCCCTGGTTGCAGTTCCAAAAGGCCTGAAGCCGTTTGTTCCACTGAGCGATGGTCGCAGGTCTCTGCGCGAGAAGGAGCGGCTTTTTTCCATTGGCTGTCCCATGAATGTCCAGGGAGTGATTCAGGCCGGGTTTTTTCAGGGCAGCACCCGCCGCTTGCATGGCTGGCCGCTTTGGCAGGTGAATATGTCGATGCAGCCGGGCAGTAGCGGCAGCCCGGTATTCGATGCCGAAGGCAGGCTGGTCGGCATGGCCAAGGGCAGGTATCGCGGCACCGATTCCCTTGGCTTTATCATTCCCGTGCAGACCCTGGTTGATTTTGTCAGGGAAGAATAGAGTTTTATGGAATTCGGTCGTTATCAGATTGAAGAGCGCTTGGCAAAGGGATCAATGGGGATCCTTTATCGTGCCTATGACCCGCAGATTGACCGGTTGGTGGCATTAAAGGTTCTGCGCCGCGATCGTCTTTCGAGCGAGGAATACGTTCAGCGCTTTCTGATGGAAGCCAAGGCGATCGGTCGGCTGTCTCACCCGAATATCGTCACAGTTTTTGACTTTGGCCGCGACCAGGAAAATATTTATATCGCCATGGAACTGGTCGAGGGCAAACCCCTCGATGTTCTTATCCGGGAAGGGGAGCTGGGCCTTAAGCAAACTGTGGTTTTGGCGATTCATGTCGCCGAGGCGCTCAATTATGCCCATCAAAAAGGAGTCGTTCATCGGGACATCAAACCATCGAATCTCCTTGTTGCTCCTGATGGTGGGGTGAAAATCACCGATTTCGGGATTGCCCATTTTGAAGATTTTACGGAAACGGACGAAACCAGGGTTGGTTCGGTTTTGGGGACGCCTCTTTACATGTCCCCCGAGCAGGTGGCGGGGCGACCTGTCGATGCCCGAACCGACCTTTATTCGCTTGGTGCGGTGATGTACGAGTTGACGACCGGAAACTGCCCCTTCAAAGGAAAAGCGCTCGGGGAACTGTTTCAGGCGATTGCTCACGATACGCCGGAGATTCCGAGCAAAGTCGATTCAACCTTGGGGCTTGAACAGACTCAGGACCTGTACCGAATCATTATGAAATGTCTCGGCAAAATGCCGGAAGAACGCTATCTGAGCGGCGAAGAGCTGGCCAAAGATCTGATCGGCTGTCTGCGCACAGTTGACCCGGAGGTTAGGCCGCCACCGCAATGGCATAACACCCCCAGTCGATTGCCCGTTTATCTGGTTGCCAGCGTGGTTTTCTTCAGCCTGCTTTTTGCCTTGATCGCTTTTTACCGGAAAGCTCCACGGCAAACTCTAAGCATCGAGAGCGCCCCGGTTGGCGCGCAGGTCTTCGTTGACGGAACTTTTCAGGGCGAGACCCCGCTTCGGCTGAACCTGCCGATCGGCAAGCACGAAATCAGGCTCAGTCTTGCCCGCTATCTTGAATGGGAAGCGCAGATTGAACTGAACGAAGAAAAGCGAGAATCCCTCACCATACCCCTGGTGCCAATGAGTGAGACTTTGCCTTAGTCAGAGAGGGGCAGCGTTATGAATAAATATGTCTTTGGTCTAACTGGGTCGCTTCTGGTTTTCACTTTACTTGTGGTTGGCCCCTCCTACGCCCTTTCGGTTGGTCAGCAGGCACCGGGATTTATTTTAAATGACACCCAGGGGCAAGCATTTGGTCTATTTCAGTTAAAAGATCGGCCCCTGACGATTCTCTACTTCTTCGATGTCGAATCGCAATCGAGCCAGGAAGGTCTGTTGAGCTTGGCTCACCTGGTCAAAAAATATCCCCAGCTGGATATGGAGGTTCTCGCAATCACCCTGTCGGACAAAGAACTTACGACCGACTTTGTTAAGCGCACCAGTCCCGGTTTTCCGGTATTGCTTGACGATTCAGAAATTTGTGAGGAATACGGAGCGCGCAAAATTCTGCCTACAATTTATATCCTTGGGCCCGGTCAAAAGATCCTCGAAGCGATTCAAGGCGGCGGTAAAACGACTGAAGTCTTCCTGTTACGCCTGGCTGAACGGACCTTGCAGCGCAATAAGCCACAGTTAGCTCAAGCTCTCAGCGAACCCTTGCAAAGCGATCAGCGTGAAAACTTTGCGGCGGCCAAGCTGCATGCTTATGCGGCCATGCAACAAGGAGACCTGGCTCGGGCCGAAGAGACCTTCCTCGCACTGGCGGCGCAATCGGGGCAGGGGAAGATTTTAGGTAAAGAAGGCCTGGTTATGGTGTATGCCCGCAAAGGCGAAGCCCAAAAAGCCCTTGCTCTGGCCACAGAGGTGGAGCAATTAGCGCCCGAGCGGGCATTTATTCATGTCATCAGGGGCGATATTTATTATCGGCAAGGACAGCGGGCTAAGGCGGAGACTGAATATCAAAAGGCGGTCGCCAAGCGGGAAGCTGACCTGCTGCAAAAAGCGCTGGCCCTTAATAAACTGGGACAGATCGAGGTCGACAAGGGGAACTATCAACAGGCGAGGAAATTATACGATCGTGCCGTAGAGCTTGATCCCTATAATGTTGAAGCCCTGACCAATAAGGGGATTTCCTATGAAAAAGAAGGCAACTGGGATGGGGCACTGCAGGCCAGCCGGCAGGCTTTGGCGATAGAGAGGGAAGACACCTTCGCCGCGGTTCTGGCGAAAAATGCCGAAGAGATGCTCAAGCTGCAGAAAGATCATCTGCAGCAGCAACGCATTGACGATCTTGTAAAAGAGCTGAGCGAGAGACAGAAAAATTCAGTGGGAACCGATTCTGCTGAGTTGGATAACTGGACCTCGGGACCGATGGTGATGACCTTTGTCGACTTTGCGGAAAAAGGAGGTCTTGCCGAACGGGACGGCTTGGCGACTGTCCTGACGACCCAACTGGGGGATCTGCTTAATCGTTCCGGCAGAATAAAAGTCGTTGAGCGGACCCTGGTCAACAGGGTTTTAGCCGAGTTGGGTATTGGAACCTCAGCCTTGGCCGATACGGAGACCGCCCTGAAGATTGGCCGGGTGCTCGCCGCCAAACTGATCGCCACCGGGACACTTTTTTATCTGCCTGACAGAACCATGCTCAGCCTGCGGCTAATCGACACCGAGACTTCGGCGATTCAAATGGTTGCCAGTTTGGATATCGAACCTGGGTCTCCTCTTGAGCAGCACCTGTTTCGGTTGAATCGTGACATCCTGGAAACCGTCATGACCAAATACCCCTTGCAGGGTTACCTGGTGGAAACTGCCGATCAACAGGTGCTGATCAACCTGGGAGAACGACAGGGGGTCGTGCTGGGAACCACCTTTGAGGTTCTCGATCAGGCAGAGACAAAAAGTTTCCAGCAGAAGACCCTGCGCGGCGCGGCCAAGGTCATTTCTCATATTGAAATCAGCAAAGTCGAACCAGAGCTCTCCTATGCTCGGATCCTGGATAACAATCAGGCCCTTCAGCAGGGGCTCAAGGTCAGGGAAAAGATTCAAAAGGGGGATAATCCCTGACCAGTTTAACCGGACAGCGAAAGGCCGGTGCGTTCAGCCGACAGTCAGAACGCACCGGCGCTTACATCTGATATGATTGATCTATCAGGCACGGCAAGAGGGAGAGGGGATTAAACATGCGCTCCCTTGCTGATGGGGTTGGTTTCGCTAGCGGGATTGTTCACAATGTGGGGGCTCCAAGTGCCATCATTCCTGGTCATAGCAGAGTCCGGGGAACAGAAGCTCGTTTCCAGTGACAAATACGAACTCAAAATTGGTCGCCTGCCGGAGTGCGAAATTTTCCTCGACGAGGCGGTGGTCTCCAGACGCCATGCCAGCATTTTTCTGCATGATCGTAAATATTTCCTCAAAGATACCGGCAGTCGCAACGGCACCCTGCTCAACAGCAGACCGGTCGAGCAGGAGATGGAACTCTGCCCGGGCGATACAATCGGGATCGGCTCGACAAGAATCATCTACCAACACCCGGCCAGCATCTGTTTTGATGCAGACCTTGATCCGTGTGCGCAGACCGTCGTCATGAGTCGCTCTGCCAGGCCGACTTCAGGAAAGCCTCAGGCGCCTCTGGAACTGCTTGAAATTGTTGCCGATATTTCCAGGCAGATCGCCGAAAACCGGCCTCTTGAAGGGCTGCTGGAAGCGCTCCTTGCATCTTGTCTGGAGAAAACCTGCGCAGAACGAGCAGCGGTTTTGCTGCTTGACGAAAAGGGAGAACTGGTTCCGCGGGCCTGTCATTCACGAGGGACATCCCACCCAAAATTCATCCTCAGCCGGACCATCGCTCAACAGGCCATGACTGAACATAAAGCGGTGCTGGTCCGCGATGTCGCAAATGACGCTGACCTGAAAATGCACGAGAGTGTCATCGGCCTGCAGATCGCCTCGGCGATCTGCACACCGATCTGCCAGGGGGAGGAAACCCTGGGACTCCTGCACGTCGATACCAGCCGGCCTGAACAGCCGCTTGATGAAACCGATCTGCTGTTCTTTTCGACCCTCGCCAGCATGCTTGCTGAGAAACTGAAGAATGTCATCCTGGCCGATATTGCCCTGGCAAAACACAGCTTCGATGAGGACTTGAAAATTGCCAAAGAAATCCAGGCGCACCTGCTACCGGCAGAGATCAAGCAAATAGAGGGTTATGAACTCGCTGCCTGGTACCATCCCTGTAAAGAGGTCGGCGGAGATTATTTCGACCTTATTGTTCTCAAAGACGGCTATGCAATCGCTATTGGCGATGTGGCCGGAAAAGGGCTTGGGCCTGCCATGCTGATGTCCAACCTGCAGGCGGTCACCAGAAGTCGCGCCCAGGAATATACTGATCCTGCAACCTTGTTGGCGGTATTAAATAATGACTTGCTCGGTCGGGTGGGCGACGACCGTTTCATTACCTTTTTCTATCTTGTTCTGCAGCCACAGCTGGGAAAACTGGTTTATGCCAACGCCGGGCAAAATTTACCGTTCCTGTTGCAAAAATCAGGGTCGCTTCATACCCTCAGCGACGGCGGGGTGCCGCTTGGAATCTTCCCGGAAAGCAGCTACCAGAGCCATTCCACCCAGCTTGGTTCTGGTGATGTGCTGCTGCTCTATAGCGATGGAATAACCGAATGTTTTGACCGAACAGGCGAATTGTTTGGTGAGGACCGGCTGAAAAAAGTTTTCTCTTCGGTAGGTCTTAACAGCGCTAAAGATATCCAGGGATCAATTTTGACCGCTGTCGATGATTTTCGGCAGGGTCAACCCTATGCGGACGATAGAACTCTGCTCATTCTGAAAAAGCTATGACTGGCTGAAACCAGAATAATCGCGGTTTCTGGCCACCGGTTACTATCAAGGGGGAATTAAATTGGCTGATTTTCTGGTGATGCAGGCATCTGGGGAACGAAAACTGATTTCCAGCGAAAAAAATACCCTGCGCATCGGGCGGCTCGCCGAGAGTGAAATTTTTATAGATGAACCGGTGGTATCCAGAAAACATGCCGAAATCTATTTCACCGATAACGATTTTTATGTTGAGGATTCCGGCAGCAGAAACGGCACTCTGGTAAACGCAAAGCA
Organism: uncultured Desulfuromonadales bacterium; assembly: GCA_947259715.1. Classification (GTDB taxonomy): domain Bacteria; phylum Desulfobacterota; class Desulfuromonadia; order Desulfuromonadales; family Geopsychrobacteraceae; genus Malonomonas. The sequence continues at coordinate 11,734 of CAMYNR010000065.1, read as the reverse complement.
GGTCAGCGCGCCGACCCGACTGACCATTGGCGATACAATCGGTGTCGGCTCAGCCAAAATTATCTATCAGCAGGCCCAGAACCTGTATCCTGAAGCTGAGCCCGACCTTACCGCTATGACTGTCATCATGGGCGCCCCTCAGGCGGCTTCCGTTCCTGAAACGGCTGTCCCTCTAGAGCTGCTGGAAACCGTCGCCGATATTTCCCGACAGCTCCTTCAGAACCGGCCCCTCGAGGCGTTGCTGGACTATGTTCTGGAGCTGTGCCTGAAAAAAACCAGTGCAGAACGCGCTGCGATTTTGCTCCGTGATGAAAATGGCGCTCTGGTGACGCGCGCTTATCTCTCCAAGGGGAAATCACACCCACGTTTCACCTTCAGCAGAACCATCGCCCAAAAGGCGCTAGCTGAGGATCGTGCCATCCTGATCGAGGATGTCGGCAACGCTGCAGAACTGAACCTGAAAGAGAGTGTGCTTGGCCTGGAGATCCGCTCGGCCATCTGTACACCGATGTGGCATGATTCGCAAAGCGTTGGCGCACTCTATATTGATTCCATCCTCGCGGAGCGACGTTTCGATAAAACCGATCTGCTCTTTTTTACCACCCTCGCGGGCCTGATTACGGAAAAGATCGCCAAAGCCATCCTCGCCCCTTGGCAGCTTAAAATTCACACCTTTGGTCGCTTCGTGCTGATCAAGGATGGCGAGCCGGTCACCTTCCGCGGTAAAGCGCAAAAAAGACCGATCGAGATGCTTAAGGCGATTATCGCCTTTGGCGGCCGGGAGGTCAGCGAAGAAAGGCTGGTTGACGCCCTCTGGCCCGATGCCGAAGGGGACCTGGGTCACCAGACCTTTAATACCACCTTGCACCGGCTGCGGAAAATCATCGGTAAGGAAATGATCCAGGTAAACGGCGGCCGTGTAACTCTCGATTCCAGCCGTTGCTGGGTGGATGTCTGGGCCTTTGAGCGCTTGCTGGGCGAGGCGGAGCCTGGCTGGCGCAGTGAGGACCCAAAGCAGCAGAAGGAGGCGGCAAGTTTAACCGAAAAAGCGATGAGCATGAATTTCGCCCCATTTCTGCAGGCGGATATGGAGATGGAATGGACGATCATGCTGCGTGAGAGGCTACAGAGCAAATTTCTGCGCAACATTTCCCGGCTGGGGAATTATCTGGTCGAAAAGGGTGAAACCGAAAAAGCTTTGGAGATCTTCCAAAAAGGGGTCGAAATGGCTCCGATGATCGAAGAGTTTTATCATCAGATCATGCTTTGCCAGGTGAGTCTTGGCAGGCCGGCTGAAGCGAGAAACACTTATCAGCAATGCCACAGAGTTTTACTCTCTGGTGAAGGGCTGGAGCCTTCTGAAAAGATCAGAACCGTTTATTACAGCCTGGGAGGTAGCGATGATGGGAACTAGCTCTAGATCTGCCCAAGATATTGTGCCATCCGCCATGACTGGGTTCACGAACTGGAAAAATTAAAAACGGCGGTTTCTCAAAATCCCTGAATCGGCACAGTAGGTGGCCGATTTTTTTAGATCATTTCTCTCCTAATTTAACATCCTTTAAGCCAAATTTATCTGAGACCTGAATCCGTGAGTCTTCCCCCCCCAGGATGGTTTCACTCGGAACAGATTAATCTTGATTCTTTCGAAAAGATGGGTCTAATAAGTTGACTCTAACTATAGATTTTTGTAGTCTGTGAGAGGTGGTTAGAAAGCTCTTAGTTTGCAGTATTGCTTTATTGATGATTTGCGGCTTGCATGGAAAATATCCTTAAAATTTGGTTGTCCCAGCAGTGTCAAATGTTGCCTGGCTCGATCCAGGCGGTACTGCTGAGTGGACCTCCTGATGAAGGTCCCTATAACCAGGCTCTGTTTTGGCCGGATGGGCCGCGCGAGCATTCTATGTTGAACAGGGTTGCTCAGGTGGCACTGCGCACCAATCAAGCGGTCATCAAAACTCGCAACAACACCGCTGACGAGACTGGAGAACCGCTGGATGCGCTTGCCTGCCCGCTATTTCAAGGTGGCAAACTGTTCGGAGTTTTTGCCATCGAGATGACCAATCGTTCGCAGGCGATGCAGCAAGCAGCGGTCCAGCAGGTTCAGGCTGGGGCAAAATGGTTGGAAACCATGATCCTGTTGCATGGGGCCTCGACCAGGGAACAACTGGTAAATCTGGTTGAACTGGTTGCTACCGGTCTGGAGAACGAAACGTTCAGGGTTGCCGCAACCGAAGTGGTCAACGAACTGACGAAACGATTTTCCTGTCAGCGGGCCAGTCTTGGTTTCATGCGCTATAACCGCCTTCGGGTTGAAGCAATCTCCCACAGCACCAGGATTGATCAACAGACAAGCGTCATTCGGCAGCTGCGCGATGCCATGGAAGAAGCCTTGGATCAAGGCAGCACGATGGTTTATCCAGCTGCCGGCCGTGACAGTCTCTTTATTTCCAAGATGCATGCGCAACTGGCTCAACAGCAATCAGCCATTTGTACAATTCCCTTGATCAAAGGTGGTAGGGCGGTCGGTGCGCTGCTTCTGGAGCGCTCAATCGACGAACCTTTCCACGCCGAAACCGTAGAACAGTGCGAGCAGATCGGCCTGCTGATCGGCCCCGTATTAGAAACCAGAAGCCGCGAAGAGCGAGCGCTCCCCGCCAAGATCCTTGATTCTGCGCAACGATGGTTCGGCAAGCTCTTCGGCCGCCGCCATCTGCCGTTGAAGGTTACTGTGGCACTGAGCGTTGGGCTGCTGGTCTGGCTATCAGTGGCCAGCTCTATCTTCAGTATACCCAGTAATTCAATTCTAGAGGCAGGGGTTTGCCAGGCGGTCGTGGCTCCGCAACAGGGTTATATCGCCGATGCTCATGCACGTGCCGGTGATCTGGTGCGCGCCGGTGATCTGCTGGCGACGCTGGATAAGCAGGATCTGCTCTTGGAACAGCGAAAATGGCAGAGTCAACGTGCCCAGTTGCTTAAGGAGTACCGCAAAGCCTTAGCCGGATTGGATCGCGCAGCGGTTGCTATCCTAAATGCCAAGCGCGCTCAGGCTGATGCTCAGTTAAAGCTGGTCGAGCAGCAATTACAACGCACGACTCTCGTTGCGCCCTTTTCCGGTTTGGTGGTCAAGGGGGATCTCAGCCAGGCCTTAGGATCTCCAGTCGAGCGGGGCGAGGTGCTGTACGAAGTTGCTGCGACCGATTCCTACCGGGTTGTGCTGCAAGTTGATGACCGGGACATCGGCCTGGTGTCGCTGGGACAGCGAGGCAAACTGAAACTGGCCGGCTTGCCGGAGCAGGCGATCGGTATCGAAATCGATCGCATTACTCCCGTCTCAATCAGCGGCGAGGGGCGTAACTATTTCCGTGTCGAAGCGGTCATGAACAGTCATTCTGACCTGATGCGCCCTGGAATGGAAGGGGTTGCCAGAATAGAGATCGGTGAGGAAAAGCTGCTCTGGATCTGGTCCCGGCGCCTGGTTGAGTGGCTGCGGTTATTTGCCTGGAATCGACTTCCGTAAGAGGGCTGATGAACGAATCTGTGTTCAGCACATATTGGTATCGGGTTGCCAACCTCAAACCGTTTCTCCGTGACTCCACCGAGATTTCCCGGCATGTTTACCGGGGCCAGCCCTGGTATGTGTTACGCAATTGTTTAAACGGCCGCCATCATCGATTCAACGGGGCGGCTTATGCGTTGATTGGACAGATGGACGGGCAGCAGACGATCCAGCAGATTTGGGAAAACGCCGGCAAAATGTCGGTCGATATTGCCCCGACGCAGGATGAAGTGATCCGTCTGCTCGGCCGGCTGCACGATGCCGATCTGATTCAAAGTGACATCCTGCCCAGCACGGTGGAACTGTTCCGACAGATCCAGGGGGGGCAAGGTCACAGCTGGAAACAGCGGATTTCAAATCCCTTTTCCCTTCGCTTTCCGCTCTTTGATCCGGATCGAGTCCTCGACAAATGGGATTTTCTGACCAGCCCCCTGTTTACCAGGGGAGCATTTACCGTTTGGGCGATGATCGTGTTGTCCGCCCTGGTCGCAGCGGTTATCAACTGGTCGGAAATCTCCGGCAGCCTGATCGATCAACTGTACTCCCCGCGCAATCTGTTGCTTCTCTGGCTGGTCTATCCGCTGGTAAAAATCATCCACGAGTTCGGCCACGCGTTCGCAGTCAAAAGGTGGGGGGGCGAGGTGCACGAGATGGGGGTGATGTTGCTGGCGTTGATCCCTATCCCTTATCTCGATGCGACCGCCTCTGCGGCGTTCCCCGAAAAGCAGCGCCGGATTGCGGTTGCCGCCATGGGCATGATGGTCGAACTTCTGCTGGCTTCTTTGGCGCTGTTCGTCTGGTTGCATGCCGAAACCGGACTGATCAGTGCCTTGGCCTATAACGTTATGCTGATCGGTGGCGCTTCGACCCTGTTGTTTAACGGCAATCCACTGTTGCGTTACGACGGGTATTACATGTTGGCCGACCTGGTTGAAATCCCCAATCTGGCGCAGCGTTCCACCCGCTACCTCGGTTTTTTGTTGCAGCGTTACTTGTTGGGGGTTGAAACGGCCGAATCACCGATGACCGCGCCTGGGGAAAAGGGCTGGTTTCTGGTTTACGGGCCAATCTCTTTCTGCTATCGGATCGCGGTTCTGGTTGGCCTGGTGCTGCTGGTCAGCGATCACTTTTTTGCCATCGGTGTCCTGATCGCCCTGTGGGGTGCCATCAGCTTGTTGATCCTCCCCCCAGTCCGCACCCTGGCCATTTTTCTTAACAGCCCGGCGGCGCGCAACCGGCGCCCTCGGCTGGTCGCAGTCGGCGGCGGAGCGTTGCTCAGTCTTATGCTGATTTTGTTTGTTCTCCCGGTGCCGCTCTGGACCACCACCCAGGGGGTGGTCTGGCTCCCCGAACAATCAGTTATCAGGGCCGGAATCGACTGCGAAGTGATCGAAGTGCTGGCAACTGCCGAGCAGGAGGTGGGCAGGGGGGAGCCGCTGATCTCCGGGGCCGATCCCTTTCTGGAGGCAGAAATCGCGGTTTATCGGGCGCAACTTGAAGAACTTTATGCCAGCTACAATGCGCAGCCGCTCCATGAGCGGGTCAAACGGAAAATCCTGCTGGGGGAGATCGAACTGCTCAAAGGTGATCTGCGTCAAATTGAGGAGAAACAGGAGAAACTGCTGGTGCGCAGCCCCGCGCAAGGGAAATTCGTTCTCATCGATGCACGCAACCTGCCCGGCCACTTTGTTAAGCAGGGGGAACTTCTCGGTTATATCGTCGCCGAGCAGCGTCCGACGATCCGTACCCTGGTCAGCCAGGCCGATATCGGTCTGTTGCGGGAGCGGGTCACCGGGGTGGAGGTGCGGCTGGCCGAAGCGGTCGGGACACCCTTGGAAGCCAATATCGAAAGGATCGTCCCGTCGGCAGACCTGCAGCTGCCTTCAGCAGCCTTGGGGACAGCAGGAGGTGGGGTCATTCCGGTTGATCCCGACGATGCGGATGGTTTGCGGGCGCTGGAGAGCCACTTTCAGCTTGATCTCAGCCTGCCGGAAGGGGTGAGAAATCCGCATATTGGTGGACGGGTCCATGTTCGCTTTGAGCATGGCAGCATGCCGCTTGCCATGCAATGGTACCGGAGTTTACGCCAGCTGTTTTTGAGGAAGTTTTATGTTTAGTTCCGCGGTTGCAGCAGACACCGGGGCCATGCGTCCCGGCCCGGTCTCCGGCCGCTATCCCGAGCGGAAAGACCAGGAAAACGGCTGGCTCGATCACTCCTGCAGAGCCCTGCAGGGAGCGCTGGCACGCATGAGAGTTAACCGCCAAGCCGGCTTGCGAAAGCTTGCCGCGGCAATCGATCGCCAGGGAGACGCTTTGCGCGTACTTGACGGTCCGCAACTCGACAGCCTGCTGCTTGACTTGCGGCGGCAGTTTCGCCGTTGTGGTTTGAGCGATCCTCTTTGCATCCGTGCCTTTGCTTTGGTCCGCGAGCTGGCCGAGCGGACCATTCACCTGCGTCATTACCCAGCCCAATTGATGGGCGGCTGGACAATGCTGCAGGGGCAGTTGGCTGAAATGGAGACCGGCGAAGGGAAGACTCTGGCGGCTACGCTGGCGGCCGCGACCGCCGCTCTGGCTGGTATCCCGGTCCATGTCATTACCGTGAACGAATATCTGGTGGAACGGGACGCTCATGCGATGGGGCCCCTCTATCGTGCCCTCGGGCTGACGGTCGGTTATGTCACCCAGGACATGGAGCCGGAGCAGCGTCGTGCCGGATACGCCTGTGACATCACCTACTGTACCAACAAGCAGGTGGCCTTCGATTATCTGCGCGACCGGCTGCTGCTCGGGAACGATCGCAATCAATTACGCCTGCAGCTGGAATCGGCCTATGCCGACAACCAGCGGATGGAGCAATTTCTCCTGCGTGGGCTTTGTTTTGCCATCATTGACGAGGCGGACAGTGTGCTGATCGACGAGGCCCGGACCCCGCTGATTTTGACCCGCAACATCGACAGCTCGGCAGAGCACACCGTTTATCGCCAGGCTCTGGAACTGGCCAAACAGCTGCTGAACGGGAGTGATTTTTACCTCGATTCGGCGCAGCGTGCTGTCCAGCTGAGTCTGGCCGGGCAGCAGAAACTGGCTGGACTCCAGTCGGCCGAGGAGGGCCTCTGGCGGAATGCCCGGCGGCGCGAAGAACTGGTTCGCCAGGCCCTGCATGCTCTTTATTTGCTGCACAGGGATCGCGACTACCTGGTTGCTGAGGACAAGGTGCTGATTATCGATGCCAATACCGGCCGGACGATGCCTGACCGCTCCTGGGAACGCGGCCTGCACCAACTGGTCGAGGCCAAAGAAGGCTGTCCCCTCACCGATGCTCGCGAGCAGCTGGGGCGCTTGACCTATCAACGCTTTTTCCGACGTTACCTGCGGCTCGCCGGCATGACCGGGACCGCCCGTGAAGCCAGGTCCGAACTCTGGTCGGTCTATGGGCTGCGAGTACAGCGGATTCCATTGCATCGTCCCTGCCAGCGGCGGGAACTGCCTGCCCAGGTCTATCCAAGGGCAGCAGAAAAATGGTCGGCGGTTATCACCTCGCTGATAGAGCAGCGGGAGCAGGGGCGACCGGTACTGATTGGAACAGGGTCGGTAGTCGACTCAGAACTGCTGAGCTGCAGGTTGACTGCGGCAGGAATTTCTCACCGGGTCCTTAATGCCCGGCAGAATCAAGCAGAGGCGGAGATTGTTGCCGCAGCCGGGGAATCGCGCCAGGTGACCGTGGCGACCAACATGGCCGGGCGCGGCACCGATATTCCCCTTGCCGACGGGGTTGCCGAGCGGGGCGGTTTGCACGTCATCGCAACCTGTCGCAACCACGCCAAGCGGATCGACCGACAGCTGTTCGGGCGCTGTGCCCGTCAGGGTGATCCGGGCAGTTATCAGGCTATTTTGTCGCTGGAGGATGAACTGGTCCAAGAGCATTGTTCCACGGCTCTGGTCAAACTCCTGCTCCGCCGGATGGAAAAGGGCAGCCTGTTTCAGCGCCAACTGAATCTATGCGGCATAAGAAGGATCCAACGGGGAATCGAGGCCCGGCATCGCGAGGCGCGACGAACCCTCCTGCAGCATGACCGGCAGACCGGTCGACTGCTCGCTTTCAGCGGTCACCTGGAATAGGAGAGAAAGCCTTGATGTTGATTCTACGCATTTCACAGAGTATTTGCCTGTCTCTGTCATCTCTTCTGCTGCTGGCAGCCTCTCCAGGCTGGGCAGAAACGGTCGAGTATGATGGTTTAATTGAACCCTATGCGGTGGTCGAGATCGGTTCCCCGGCGGAGGGAATTGTCGCCAACGTTACCGTTGACCGCAGTAGCTCGATCAAAAAAGGTCAGGTTCTGGTCGAGTTGGAAGCCTCGGTGGAACAAGCGGCGCTGGAGAAAGCCCAAGCCATGGCGCGCTTTAACGGCGAACTCAGACTGCAGGAGGCGCAGCTGGCCTTCGCCAAACGGGCCCATGATCGGGTAAGGACCTTGGACGCGATTTCGATTCATGACAAGGATCGGGCAGCGACCGAAATTTCCCTGACCAAGTCCCGCTTGGAAAAGGCCAAAGAAAATAACATGCTGGCCAAGCTTGAGCTGAAAAAGGCCCAAGCAATGCTGGCTCGGAGCACGATCAAAAGCCCGATTTCCGGGGTGGTGGTGGAACGCTATGTCTCGCCCGGCGAATATGTCAACATTCAGCCCTTGTTACGAGTGGCGCAAATCGATCCGTTGCGGGTGGAAGTGATTGTCCCGGCTCCATTATTCGGCAGAATCAGCCCTGGGATGACCGCGACCATCGTTCCGGAACTTCCGGAATACGGCGAGCGAACTGCGACCGTAACTATCGTCGATCGCGTGATCGATTCCTCCAGCAGCACCTTCGGGGTGCGTTTAGAACTGCCCAATGCCGAGCAGCAAATGCCGAGCGGTTTGAAATGCCTGGTTCGATTTGAGGTCAAACTGAATCAATGAATATCCGGCGACCCTTATCGCCAGGATTCCAGGTTAAATGAAAACGCTGTTGTAAGTTTAAAAGGCAACAGGCCGGATCACGCCTGCTTAGCCCCTGGATTGATCAATTCGGAACGTTTCCGAAGGAGATCAGCATGGCCCGAAAAAAACTAGCCCCAAAGCAACCGGACATTCTTCGCTACGAGGAGTTGGAGCCGCGTGTGTTGTTTTCCGCCGACGTTGTCCCGGGTTTGGAGCATGCAGATGATGAACAGGTGCTGGTTGCAGATGTGAACACCGAAATTCGGACCGAGCACCCGGTTGCTGCGCAAGCGACTCAACTGGCGGCTGTCAAAAGCAGCTGGGAGCTGGTTTTTGTCAATGAAAATGTGGCTGATTATGAGCAGCTGGTTAACGATCTGAACGGGAGCGATGACGACCGGGTCATTGAAGTGGTGGTGCTCGAATCAGATCGTGACGGCATTGCGCAAGTCAGCGAAACCCTCGCCGACCGCAGCGATCTGGCGGCCGTGCATTTCATCACTCATGGGGCTGACGGACAGATCAACCTGGGCAATAACTGGCTGAACAGCGTCAGCCTGGAGCAGAACAGTGCTGCCGTTGCCGGCTGGGGTAACGCCCTGACGGAAACGGGAGATATCCTTTTTTATGGCTGCAACCTGGCACAAGGGCAGGCGGGGATTGAACTGCTGGACAGTCTGCGGGTTTTGACCGGTGCCGACATTGCCGCCAGTGAGGATGCCACCGGGCAGGCCAGCCGCGGTGGAGACTGGGACCTTGAACACTCGCTCGGTGATATTGAGTCTGAAATCGCTCTGGATCAAGCGATTCAGGAACAGTGGCGTGGGCTGCTGGCGACCTACAATGTCAGTACGACGACCGACGGTGGAGCCGGGTCACTGCGTGATGCGATTATTAGTTCCAACACCAGCTCCGGTATTACCGATACGATCAACCTGGGTGTCAACACCTATACTTTCACCATTTCCGGAACTGATGATACCGCTGCGGCCGGGGACCTGGATATAACCGACAGTGTCATCATCCAGGGAGCGGGGCGTGACAGTACCTTTATCGATGCGAATGATCTCGACCGGGTTTTCGACATCTTCTCCGGAACCGTCACCATCTCTGATCTGACCATCCTTGACGGCAATGCGGGCAGTGGAACCGGCGCCGGGATTCGCAACGCTGGCAGCACCCTGCTGACCTTGAACAATGTTGGTTTCACCAGTAATACGACGACGGGAAACGGTGGGGCGATCGACAACACTTCTCCTCTGGTCCTGAACAACGTTGACTTCACTGGCAACTCGGCAGACACGGGCGCAGTCATGTACAGCACCGCGTCGGTCACCTATACAGGTGGTACCATCACCGGTAACACCGCGACCAATAATCACCTTATCCGCTATGGTGGCGGCGTCAGCGACCTTCTGAAGCTGACCAACGTCACTGCCAGCGGCAATGACGCCGGCACAGGCGGGATGATCTTCAACAGCAAAAAGACCGACCTGTTCAACGTCACAATTTACGACAACACCGGATATGCCATCTCCCTGGGAGGCGGTAATACCACCAACCTGACCAACACCATCATCGCCAATAACACCCTTGGCAATTCCAATTCAGGGGCCACTAGTCTTGGCGGGAATGTGACCGATGACAATTCCAAGCTCGGCCTCGGTGAGCCGTCTGATATTACCAACTCCACCAACCTCCTCTTAGGGCCCCTGCAGGACAACGGTGGCCCGTCTATGACCCACGCCCTGCTGGTCGGCAGCGACGGCATCGACAACGGTGTCTCCGGGGCAGGAGTGCCGGCGACCGACCAGCGCGGCGAGACCCGCGACGGTTTCCCCGATTCGGGCGCTTATGAGTACATCAACCCGACCGGCACTGTAAAAGACAATTTCGGCACAGCGGCCTACAGCAACAACGACGGTACAGTCAACTGGGTGGGGAACTGGGTTGAAACCGACGGGGGTGGCGGCGGGGCCGCAGGTGGGCAGATCTATGTCAACGCTGGTCAGTTGCGGTTGCAGGCGGATGTAATCGGAAACCAGGTTTACCGGGAGGTCGATCTGAGCAACGTGATCACCGCCAGCCTCAGCTTCGATTACAACAATACGCTGACCAGCGGCGATAATGTCCGGGTGGAGATTTTTAACGGCAGCAGCTGGTCGACCCTGCATACCTTCAGCCCAAGCAATACCGGCTCCGGCAGCCTGGCCTTCGATATCACCTCTCATGCAGCCGCCAATACCCAGATCCGGTTCAAGTTTTACGTTTCGGCCAGCGGCGATGCGCCGCTATATATCGATAACGTGCATATCGAGTATGTCAGCTCGGTTTCCAACACCACCACCATCGGCGATGGCACTACTCCGGCCGACCGGACCGTCTGGGCCGGAGGCTATCGCTTTACTCCCAGCACCTTTACCCTCGCAACTGACGCCGGTACCGATACTCTGACCGATCTGACGGTCACCTTTAGCGGCAGCGATGCCAATGATGTCGCTGCCAGTGGGGTGAAGCTCTGGCGGGATGACGGGCTGACGGCCGGGCAGTGGGACGAGTCAGACACACAGATCGGAACAGGCGTGTCGTTCAGCGGCAGTGCCGCCAGCTTCAGCGGGTTGAGTGAGTCGATCAATGCCAGTGCGACCCAATATCTCATTACTTACGACATCGCCGGGACTGCGACCGCCACCAATACCCTGCAAGCCTCGGTCACTGCAGCCACCGTCGGCAACACCCTGGTCAACAACGACAGCTCTGACGCCACCCTGACCGTCGAAGCCGATTATGTTTTTGAGTCCTCGACTTATAAATTTGTCTACGCTCCCGGAATCGGTGAAGAGCTGTATCTGAAAAACAGCAGCTCGCCGACCACCAACATCCTGCAGGGGATGAGTCTCGGCAGCGTTTATGCCAGTACTCCCGGCTCGCTGCTGATGACCTGGGACCCCGACACCACCGTCAACACATTGATCGACAACGCCACCGTCAAGCAGGTGCAGATGGCCGGCCGCTTGATGCATACTTCCGGAGCGTCCTACGGTGATGTGATTACCAATATCACCTTCTACGAAGACCGGATGGTATTCGACCTGTCGATGACCATGGATACCGCCCTGACCAACGAGTGGATGTTCATGACCTACGGCACCTGGGACAAGGGGCCGCTTGACAACAACTTCGAATGGAGCGG
>CAMYNR010000064.1 GCA_947259715.1 uncultured Desulfuromonadales bacterium | reverse complement strand
TACGACATGGTCTATCGCCATCCGTTTCCCGGGCCAGGCCTCGGGGTTCGTATCCTCGGCGAGGTCAAGAAGGAGTATGCGGAAATCCTGCGTGAGGCTGACACCATATTTATCGAGGAACTGCACGCGGCGGATTTTTACCACAAGGTCAGTCAGGCGTTCGTGGTATTTATGCCGGTGAAGTCGGTGGGGGTGGTAGGCGATGCCCGCCAATACGAATATGTGGTGGCGTTGCGCGCCGTCGAAACCATCGATTTTATGACCGCGCGCTGGGCGCACTTGCCCTATGATTTGCTGGAGCGCGTGTCGAGCCGCATCATCAATGAAGTGCAGGGTATTTCCCGGGTGGCCTACGATGTGTCGTCCAAGCCTCCGGCAACCATCGAGTGGGAGTAGAGGGAATTCGTAACCAATTGAAATATAATAAATTACTTAGATCAATAATCTAATCTGCATCATCAATGGTGTTTTTCATGGTGTTTCTTGTGTGCAACAAGGTAAAAAGTAGCGATACCACTAGAGGGGATTTGATGCCTGCATGGCAACCAATGAGTACCAAAGGGTCGATCAGATGGTTAAGACTGAGCTGCATTCCCAATTTTCTGAGGGGAAAAGGAGTTCGTCTCGGCCTGCGACCGCTGCTTCGCGCATCACTTCACGTGCCTGCACGAGAAGAAATCCCAACGCATCGGCGGCCTCGACGGCGTCTATCCGTTGAAACGTCTGCAAACCGCGCTGCAGTCGAGCGCGCCCGCTCCCCAATATTCGTTCCCGGCCGCCTATCTCAGCGCAGCGCTGCGTCTTCTGGCCACGAGTGACCCCGAACGACCGGCACTGTGCGTTCGCTTCCTGCCCCAATTCCGCCGTTGCGATGAGCGGTTCCCGCCGCTCGAACGCCTTGGATCGCCTCAAAGCCCGTCCAAGCACCGAGTGGCAACGAAGTTTACACCAGATCGGATAGTCCGTCTGTCCCTCTGTTCTTGTGGCATGTTTCACGATGCTCGCAGATCGCGAACCAGACTTTGGAAGGCGGACACCCAGCCGTGCCCCTCTTCGATGAGGGTCTCATTATCAAGGTGGGCGTAGCTGATGAAGATATCTCTTTCAAACGAAGAACCAACTCTCATCACTGTATCTTCCGGAAAAATTAGTGGCTCTTGATGGATTCCAGTTTTTCAAGGGGGTGCCTAGAGCCGTATCGTCCTAACATGGTTTGCACCCCTCTGCGCCTTCTTGAGAAGGACTCCTGGCCAGGGCTCCCAGGTTCGTCATGAAAGGGGTTCTGCACCACGGCATCCGCTCTAATTGCTCAGGTTACCAGACGACCACGTACAGATGGTTTACCAGGAAGGCACAGATAGCGGAAACCTGCTGCACAGTCTAGACTACAAAAGAGATAAGGCATTGCTTTTTCAGTGCGAATCAATCGAAAATGGTGAATTGTGTATCGGCTTCAGCTTCCGTCTTCGCTGAAGCTACACAACGACAGGCCCGACGTCGCTTTACGAGCTACGCCGGGACAAGCCAGTCCAACATATTGAGACGCCAATTAAACGCCGACATTCACCATCCAGATAACCAAAGCGGGCTTTATTGTCAATATTATTTTTTTTTCTATTTCATCGAATTGACTTGTAAGTCAAAAATCTGCTATAAAACCGGTAACAATAAACTTTTGGCGAAAAAGGGAGGCGATCATGGTGAAAAGATGGTGTCTTACGGTATCCTTGCTTATGCTGGCGGGCCTGTTGATGAAGCCCGCGGTTGTCGCTGCGGAATCCGCCCGGTCTTTCAGGCAGCAGAACGGACTGCTGGCCTATGCCCCGCCCGACTGGTTTTTAGAAGGCTATTTCATCGCCCGTGAAAAAAAGCCGACTTACGTTTTCGGACCGGTCAAGGATTTCGTCCGCACGATCGGCGGCACAACCGCCTGGTTAATCGAGGACCTGGAATTAGAACGCCTGGAGCAGTCCTCCACCGACGGGAAAAAAACCGAATATTCGGTATTTCTGGAGTCTGTTTTACCGGACCGCGTAGAGTACTGGGTTTTTGTGGTGCTGCCGCATGGGAGCGCACAGGCGTGGTTCGATGCAAGGCGCGCATTTCATGGGAGAAAGGCCAACGCTTATTACGGAAAAACCCAGCGGAATCTTGAACGCGCTCTCAGCGGCTGAACCCCGCCGCCAAGACCAAATAACACATTATCAGGAGATATGAATCATGTCATCCCTCGGAGATAAAACTGCAGAATCGAATCGCCGCGACTTCTTAAAAAAAGCGGCAGCCATCGGATTGGGGGCCGCGGTAAGCGGCCCCTCTTTATGGCGGCCTCGCCGGGCCGCAGCCCAAATCACCCTTCCCAAGGAACCGATGCCCCGCAGACCCTTCGGCCGGTCGGGCATAATGGTCTCCACCCTCTCACTGGGCGGAATGTTCGACATTCTCAACAATCGTTTGATGCTCGCCAAAGCACTTGACTGGGGGATCGACTATTGGGACACAGCGGAGGGATACGGTGGTGGTCGCAGCGAGGAGGGCATCGGTCGCTGGTTCGCCCGCAATCCCGACACCCGCAAGCAAGTTTTTTTAGTAACCAAACTCTCACCGCGCAGGGGCAAGGATTTTACGCCCCGGCTGGAGAAAAGTCTCAAAAGGCTGCGCACCGACTACATCGATCTACTTTTTGTGCACGGCATCCGTGGTATAAAAGAGATGGATGCCGGTCTCGAATCCTGGTCGCACGCCATGAAAAAGGCCGGCAAGATAAGGTTATTCGGCTTCAGCACGCACTCCAACATGGAAGACTGCCTGGAGGGCGCAGCCAAGCTGCCATCAATAGACGGCATCATGTTTACCTACAACTACCGCCTGATGCACGAGCCCCGCATGAACCGGGCGGTTGATGCCTGTTACCGGGCCGGTATCGGTCTGACGGCCATGAAGACCCAGGGTGGCGGGCCGGTTAAAAGCAACAGCGAGTCTGAGCTGGAAATGGCGGGCCGCTTCATGCAGAAAGGATCTACAGACCATCAGGCAAAGCTCATGGCGGTTTGGGAAGACAAGCGTATTGCCTGCATCTGCTCTCAAATGCCCAATCTCACCATTATGGCCGCAAACGCGACGGCGGCAGTGAACCAAATCCGCCTTTCGCAGGCAGATCGTGCCTTGCTGGCCCGATACGCCAAGGAAACCTGCGGCGACTACTGCGCCGGCTGCGGCCGTCTCTGCTCGGATGTGCTTTCCGGAAGGGTACCGATCAACGATGTCATGCGCTGCCTCATGTACTATCATTGCTACCAGGATCTTGGGCTGGCGCGTTCCACCTTCGAAACGTTGCCGACTCGGACAAGAGCCCTTTTGACTCGGATGGATTTCAGTGAGGCGGAAAAGTCTTGTCCCCGCAACCTGCCGATCGGACGATTGATGCGGGAGGCGGCGACGCTGTTAGCCTGACCGAGGCGTCGTGAAATCGAAGGTTCAAACGTAAAATCGATAAGGTCAAAATCAATGGTCTGAAGCGGGTATCTTGTAAACCAATAATCCGGCAATTTATTATCACTGGCAGAATATTATTTACTGTTGACATGGAGGTGACTTATGGGGACAGATGGGAAAGTCATAGGGCTTGTTGCGAGCCCCAACCGCACGGGACGAACAGATCAGCTGGTTGCGGCTGCACTGAATGGTGCCGCCCGAGCGGGCGCTCCAACCGAGCTGATTCAGATGGCGGATTATGTTGTGGCAGCATGCAAAGACTGCCTGCCTTGGGTCTGCAAAGATAACTTGAAGTGCACATATGAAGATGAGGCCTTCGAATACCTAAGCCGGCAGATTTTAACCTGCGGCGCTCTGGTCCTGGGCACGCCGGTTTACTGGTGGGATACCAGCGGGTTGGCAAAGTACCTAATCCTAAAAATGTTTCGGATTTATGCGCTTTCGGCTCCCTTACAGGGACTGCCGGCATTTGGAATTGCCATAGCCGGCGGTACGGGAAACGGCCTTGTATCCGGACTTCGTCCTGTGTACCATTTTTTCCAGATGATGCAAATGCGCGCCATAGAGCCGCTTCCTGCGACGCGCTTCAATTTCGAGGCCGCAGTTGAGCGGGCCGACAAGCTTGGTGAAAAGACTGCAGCGATGGCCGACCAGCGCCTTCCGTTTGCCGGTCTTGAAGAGCGGCTGTTGTGGTATGATGCTCTGCCTTATCTTAGTTTGAGCCGGGCGGCCGAACGACGTCTGCTGGCCGGCCTTGCCATCCAGGCTTTGCCCTCGCCTGAAAACACAGCCAATGCATTGGGCCTTGCCCGGGCTGATGCCCTATCTGCGGCAGGCAAGTCATTGGATTCTTTAATTGAGGTCACTCGCGTATATGAGGCCGGAGTAAAAGCTTTCGAGGAAAAGCAATAAGGAAAAAAAGGAAAGCGTAGCGAGGATTTATTGGTGGGGTGAAGGCTTCTCTCAGCGCCGATCATGCTTGAAAGCAGCTGAAAGGTCGACGGGTCGGCCGTGGGGCGTGTTGAGATAGGCGCGTCGCCAGTTTGCCTTGCGCCGGCGCATATCCTCGCTGCCGACGAGGTCCTTTGCGGCACAAATCCGTTCAAGGGCGTTGAGCCAGTGCTGGTAATACGTGTCACCCAGGTCCGGATCGCCCCGTTCCTGGGCCGCCTTGATTTCCCGGCTGAAGATCCTGACCCACTCCGGCCAGGTGAAAAAGCCGGCTTCCGACAGACGCACAGCCAGGGCGAAGGCCTTCGCTTCCCAAGGTTGACTGAAGACCGGACCGTCTTTGTCCCGGGGCAATGCCGGAAGATCGTCTATGGGCACGGGGGTGTCTTTCATCAGGCCGGCTCCAGATAATCTTCCCATAGATCGACATAGACAGCATTGCGGCCGGAAGCGCTCTCGCCCCACAATGACTCTGCCGTAAAGCGCACGCTGTAAAGATGCCGCCCTTCTTTTGATCCCTCAGCGTTTCGGTCCGGGAAGACATAGGCATTTTGGCATTCGTGAATTACGCCCACACTCACTATCTTGCTGACAGCAGACGATGTCAAATTCAATTAGCAGGCAACCAAAGTACCGCTGAGCATCAACTGATCAACAGCCAAACAGCAGATGATTGATCTTGCCAACGCGACTGTTCTGTGACTGCCCGAACATACAATTAGAAGGAAATTAATATCATCCGGTTGACACACAATCCTTCTTTTGTCATAGTTGCCCACCGTAAATCCAAACTTCTGTCTTGTTCCCAATATGTAGCCGGCAGGTGAGATTAAGAAACGTGCTGAAATGAAAAAAGGATTTAAAAATGAATGATCAGTTATTCGAATATGTGAGGAAACAGTTTCCGGCTTTAAAAAGAGAAGTCAACGGCTTCCCGGTGGCCTATCTTGACGGCCCCGGGGGCTATCAGGTGCCGGAATCGGTGATTGCGGCGGTAAAACATTATCTTGTCGACATGAACGCCAACGTGGGACATCAGTTTGAAACCGCGCAAAACACCTCCGCCATGATTCAAGATGCCCGGGACATTTTTGCCGACTTTTTCAATTGCAGCTGGGATGAGGTCGTCTTCGGTGCCAACATGACCACCCTAAATTTTGCGCTGGCTCAAGCCCTGGTGAGGCAGCTGAAACCCGGAGATACAGTGCTGATCACTGAATTGGACCACGAAGCCAACCGAGGGCCCTGGCTGCAGTTACAGGACCGGGGCATTGACGTGGCAGAGGTCGCCATGGATATCAATACCTGTACCCTCGATATGGATGATCTCAAGAGCAATCTCCTAAAAAAGCCGAAGGTGGTAGCCGTAAATTATGCCTGCAATGGGGTGGGGACCATCAGCGATGTTCAAAATATTATCCGGATGGCGCATGAGGTCGATGCAATCACGGTGGTGGATGCCGTTCATTACGCAGCCCACGGCCCGCTCGATGTAAATAAACTGGATGTGGATTTTCTTTTGTGCTCCGCCTATAAATTTTTTGGACCCCACATCGGGGTGATGTATGCTAAAAAAGAGATGCTGGGCCAGCTGACCCCCCTAAATCTTCGAACCCAGCAGCAGACTCCGCCGTTTATGATCGAAACCGGCACACTCCACCACGAGGGGATTGCCGGTGCCTGCGCAGCGGTGGAATTCATTGCTGACATCGGCCTGAAATTCGGAAATGAATTTGACGGGCAAACCG